>DAORJS010000053.1:0-12908 GCA_035439185.1 Chitinophagaceae bacterium | reverse complement strand
TTCCTTGAAATCTATCAGAACTGCAACATCTTTAATGATGGTGCTTTTGAAATATTCACTGAAAAAGGATCCAAAGCACAGGAAACCCTTTTCCTGGAACAGGGCAAGCCCCTGCTTTTCGGGCCTAATCTTGAAAAAGGGATTAAACTGGATGGGTTCACTCCCAAAGTGGTTACAATTGGTGTTGATGCCAGTGCCGATGAATGCTGGATCCATGATGAAAAAGACATGTATAAGGCACAGATACTGGTCAGGATCTTTGATAACCCCGCCAAAGAAGGGCATTTGCCCCGTCCCTTTGGAGTATTTTATCAAACCGATCGTCCTTGTTATGAGGATATGCTGGTACAGCAGATTGATCAGGCCATGGCTAAAAAGCCGGCAGACCTGGATAAATTACTCCGGGGCAACGAAGTCTGGACGATCAACTAAGCAGTGTTTTTCAATTCTTTAAAAGCGGTCCTTAAATGGACCGCTTTTTTTATGGCATTCCGGCATGATTTTTAACCAGAAGCAGTAAAGCCCCAAAATGCCTGTTACCTCCACCATTTATCCGAAGAATATAAAACCTGCCAGAAAACATGAGCGGAAAGTGATTCTTCGTATTGCGCTGTTCTGGACAGCAGCTGATCTGCTCTTTTTTTTATGGCGGCAGGCGGTGGGTATTCTTCCTGAAAAATATTATAAGGCAGATACACTTATCTGGAAAGAGCTGTTCATTCGCGAGCTTAATGTTTTTATCATCAGTCTGTTTCTGGGTTATTTTCTGGTCGTGGTTCTGCGGAATTATTTACGGAATGCCTCGCTGGCTTTCAATCTGTTTATTAAAACTTCTTTATTGTTACTGGCAGCTCTTGGTATGACTTTTTTCATTTACGTCACTTATGAATGGCTGATTGCCGGTCAATCGCTGTCAACGGCATGGAATAAATTTTTATACAACCTGTTTCACCGCCGGCTTCTTTTGGAAAAAATGCCTGAGTGGGTCATTCTCTTTTTATTTACCCTGCTGGCGATAGAAGTGAATGAAAAATATTCCAGAGGTGTTTTTATGAATATCATGCTTGGCCGATACCTGCAGCCCCGTGAAGAAAGACGGATTATTCTGTTTCTTGACCTGAAAGACTCTACACCGATTGCTGAAAAACTGGGACATAAAGAGTATTTCAAATTTATCCGCGATTTTATTTTTCATATTTCATCAGGAATTATTCAGCATGATGGCCGTATTTATCAGTATGTGGGGGATGAGTTGGTGGTATGGTGGCCCGAGTCGAAAGCGAATGCAAGGAAAGCAGTCGCCTCTTTGCTGGATGCCCGCAAATCCTTACATCATCAGTTCACCCGGTTTAAAAGAAAGTATGATCAGTTGCCTGAATACAAAGCAGGGCTACATACAGGAACGGTGATGGTCGGACAGGTAGGTATTGAGAAAAAAGACCTGGTGATGAGCGGGGATGCCATCAATACGGCTGCCAGAATCCGCAGTGCCTGTAATGATCTGAATCAGAAATTTATTATTTCAAAGGATGTATCTGATTTACTCGATATGAAAGAGTGGCAGACAGTTTCGCTGGGGGTGGTTGACCTGAAAGGGAAAAATCAGGGTATTGAACTATTCGGTTTGAATATTTAGACCCTTACACATAATAGGGACTGATCATCCAATATACAATCACCCCGGTCACTGCTACATAGAACCATACCGGCCAGGTAATACGGGCCAGTTTTTTATGCCGGGCAAAGTCACCGGTCAATGCACGGTAAGCACTGAAAAGTATAAAGGGAAGAATGATACCGGCCAATGGTATATGTGTTCCTAAAATGATATAATAGATGATCCGGCTATTGCCCACCGCCGCTTTTTCCAATGCGTCAACTGTACCATCGTGGTTAATATCGCCGAAGCGGGTTTCGCCTGCAAACAGATGGTGACAAATATAACTGAGCAGAAAGAGCAGGGAGAGAACCATGGCTGCCAGCATGATATTACGGTGCAGCATCTGTTTTCCCTGTTTTATCGCCAGCAATGCCAGTATCAATGAAAGAGCCACCATTGAATTAATCACGGCATTGGCTTTGGCAAAAATATGTACATCAAAACCCAGGTCAACTTTTAGTTGCACTCTACCCAGCAACACAACGGCGATAAAAACGATAGCAGAGAATCCAAGGATCAGCCAGTTTGCTTTTTTATCATTCTTCTTCCAGACAGCCTGCAACATGATTTATTGTTTTTTTCGAATGACGAATAGTAAAAGGCCAACCCCAAAGATGGCCAGGAGGAAAACAACTGCGATCAATTGTAGTTTACCGGCGAAGAAACTTTTTCTGGCAGGGTCTTTTTCCATGGTCAGCAATACGAGATCAGAGGAGAGCCGGGAGAGGGAGGCAGAATCAAGTCCATCATAAAAACCTCTGACATGCCGGTTACTGTCGATCAATACGAATTTATCACTATGAATAAAACTGGTGTCCACTCCTTCCCCATCCTGCAGGCCAACTTTCATTTCATTCAGGGCCAGGTCGTAGATTTCCTGTTTATTTCCGGTCAGCAACCACCATTGTTCCGGATTAATCTGAAAGCGGTCTGCCCAGCTTTTCAGCCGGGGGACTGAATCTCTTTCCGGATCGATACTGAATGAAATAAAATGCACAAAATGGTTGGCCCGGTCACCTACTCTTTTTCCATTGTGAATGGATTCGGCGAGCCTTTTCATGTTACGTGTCATCCCCGGACAAATGGTAGGACAACGGGTGAAGAACAGGTCGGCGATCACGATTTTTCCCTTGAGATCATCCCAGGTAATCGTTCTGCCTTCCTGATTGGTGAGTTTGAAGTCTTTGACTTTATGCCAGATTGTATCGGATTGTCTTTTTCCTCTTTTCACCACTTCCTGAACAGTGTCAGCAAAAAAATGGCGGGGCATGACAACAGCCGTTTCACTTTTATTCTTGACGATAAAATAGGCAATCAGGGGCAACAGGAGTGCCAGCATGACCGCATATAAGGCTCTTTTATTCACAGATTCACATTTGAAAACAGTATCCGAAAAAAAACCATTAAACCTATTACCTGAACAGGTAAGCGGCTTAATGGTTCCTGATTAGCTAAACTGATATAGGTTATTCTTTTCCGCTTTTTTCTGCAGGTGCTGCTTCATGCTTTTCACCGTGATGCTTGCTGGGCATTGTAGATTCCTTGAAATAAGGATCGTACTCGTTCCGGAGTTTTTTATAAGAGTTACCATCTGCGACAAAAGCGATAATAAACCAAATAAAGAGCATCAGGGGTACTACGATTGTCATGATCATATTCCTGATCTCATCCCCCAGGTGCATAAAGACAGAAACAATGTAAAAGGCTTTGGCCAGGGTGAGGATACAAACCACCCCTTTGAACATCAGCACCAGCAGCTCGCTGGGATTTGGTCCCTTGTGGATAGTATAGATCGCAAGACCGATCGCCAGTTCGATCACAGTAATAACAGAAAGAAGGATCGTGGTCTTTCTTACTTTTTTTCTGAATTCCGCATCATCAGCATGCCCGTGATCAATACTTACTTCCGGGTAAGCTGCTGAAGATGAAATACTTTTTGTAGGATCATAATGACTACTCATAATCTATATAGTTCTAAAATTATCAAATAAGGTAAAAGCAAAGGAACACGAATACCCAAACCAGGTCTACAAAGTGCCAGTACAGACCGGCTTTTTCGATCATCAGGTAATGTCCTCTTTGTTCAAAAACTCCTTTCTGTGTCATGATCAGCATCACGATATTGATCACGACTCCTGAGAATACGTGGAATCCATGGAAACCGGTGATACCAAAGAAATAACCGCCAAAGGCGATTGGTCCTTTTTCACGGATATGTGCATGGGCCACATCCACCATTCCGGCTAATTGGGAAGATGACATTTTTTCCAGTGATTCCACACTGGCTGCTGCCATTCCTTCTTTAGGGAATTCATGTGCCAGGTGTACCAGTGTTTCATGTGAGGAGGTTGCGAGTGCTGATTGTGCCAGGGCAGGATCAACCAGTTCACCCCAGGGATTTCCACCCATCGTCTGACCAACCATATCAATATAAGATTTGCCATCCATTCCGGTAACCAGTACGGCATGTTCACCGGTGATCAGGTGATGCCATTCCCAGGCCTGACAACCCAGGAAGGCCAGTCCGCCAACGATGGTCCAGGCAATCCATTTGATGACCCCGTTTTTATCTCCTTTATGCCCGGCATGTACGGCCAGTACCATGGTCACCGAACTGATGATCAGGATAAAGGTCATTACACTCACAAAGGCCAGTGGCAGATTGGCATGGCCGGCTCCCGGGAAGGCGTTAAACACCACGTTGGGATCGGGCCAGAAATTCTGACTGAAACGGATAGAGCCATAAGAAATCAAAAAGGCGCCAAAAGTAAAGGCATCACTCATCAGGAAATACCACATCATCAATTTGCCGTATTCCAGGTTGAATGGGCTTTTACCGCCGCTCCACCATTTGGTTTGATGTACTGTTGATTGTGTTGACATAACTATTTATAAAAAATCAAGAAACAATTCAATCTGTCTTTCTCATCCAATCAGCAAAAAGAAGACCAGCAGGTATAACCATAACAGGTCAACAAAATGCCAGTAAGTGGCCGCCACTTCTACGGGTACCGCACTATAATTTTTGCTGCGGCCCACAAAGGCTTTTACAAACATCACTACCAGTGCAATCACTCCACCTGCAACGTGCAGGGCATGCAATCCGAAAATCACATAGAGAAACTGGCCTGCGCCACCACCCTTGAATGTGATACCCTGATCATTCCACAATTGCTGGAAACCCAGCCATTGCATCAGTACAAAAGCAATACCGAGGATCAGGGTTAAGCCCACCAGCATGCGGTATTGCTGCATGTACCTTTGTTTAAAAGAGCGAAGTGCCAGCTGGATGGTCAGACTGCTGAGCAGGATGGCAGCAGTTGATCCCCAGAATATTTTTGGCACTGCTACCGGAACCCAGGTACTCTGATTGCTTTTGACAATAAAAGCGCTGGTCAAACCGGCAAACATCATCACGATACTTCCAATGGCCACCCATAAGGTAAACTTATGAGGGTGCATTCTTTTTTTACCCCTATCCCCTGAAGGGGGATTACTGGCATCTTTCATATTCAATTCACTTACCATTTGCTTCCTTCAATCTCAGATCAGAAATCTTATCCATTCATTTCCTGCATCAGCACGTTTCAACCGCAGGTATTCAGATTTTGCTTAATAACCAGGCCAGCATCACTACCGGCAGGTACATATAACTTCCAAACATCACTTTTCGGGCCGAGCCTACATCCATTTTTTTATACAGTACCATACAACGCATGATCATGAAAGCATTGGCCAGTATCACCAAACCAACACTGATCAGTCCGGCGATATCATTATAACTGCAGATCCCTGTATAATAAGGTGCCAGTGTTACGGGTACCAGCAGTAATGAATACAGTACGGTCTGCAATGCCGTGAACTTTGTAGGTCCTTCTTCAGCTGGTAATAATTTAAACCCCACTGAAGAATAGTCCCTGTGTGCCACCCAGGCAATGGCCCAGAAATGCGGAAACTGCCAGAAGAACTGAAAAGCAAAAAGAATCCAGCCTCCCAATGTCAGCGCATTATCCCCTGCGGCCCAGCCAATCAAACAGGGCAGGGCCCCGGGTACTGCACCCGCCAATACGGCAATTGAATTTACTTTCTTCAATGGCGTATAGATGAATGCATACAGGAACAAACTGAAAGCAGCCAGCCCCCCCGTCAGCCAGTTAAAAAAATAACCCAGGATAAAAACTCCGGCGGCTCCGGTGATGATGGAAAAAATCCATCCTTCCGTGACGCTCATCCTTCCGGAAGCCACTGGCCTTTTGGCCGTACGTTTCATTTGGGCATCCGTATCTTTTTCAACTACCTGATTGATGGCATTGGCACTTCCCGTTACCAGCATCCCACCTGCAAAGAGCAAGAGTATCATTCGCCAGAAGTTGACATAGTTTTCCGACCCTTTGGTCAGTGCAAAACTCATGATACTGCTGAACACCACCATGATACTCAGCGAAGGCTTGATCAACAATAAATAGTCCTTTATCTTCTTCATTTCGCCTTCGCAATCTTTTATAAGAACATCAGTCAGGGAAATCGTGACCGGATATCAAACCCGGATCCTTTCCCATTTAATTAATGCTTGCTTTCATGCTCACCAACCGGCTCAGTCTGCGGGATGAAATCTCTTCCATCTTTTGCATAATCATAAGGCCAGCGATGAACTTCAGGAATTTCTCCGTCCCAGTTACCATGACCCGGTCTGATGGGTGTGGTCCATTCCAGTGTATTGGCTCCCCATGGATTCTGACTGGTTACTTTTCTTCCTTTGAAAATAGAGTAGAAGAAATTGAACACAAACATCAGCTGAACAGCAAATACGATGATGGAAACAACGGTGATCATTTTATCCAGATCGCCAAACTGGGAGAAAGATACCCAGCTGCTCTTATCGAGGTAACGGCGGGGCATACCTGCCAGACCCTGGTAGTGCATGGGCCAGAAAATCAGGTAAGCACCAATTAATGTTACCCAGAAATGAATATATCCCAGTGTATTATTCAGATAGCGGCCAAACATTTTCGGGAACCAGTGGTACACACCGGCAAACATCCCGAACATGGAAGCCACACCCATTACAATGTGGAAGTGGGCTACCACAAACATGGTATCATGCAGGTGGATATCAATAGTTGAGTTACCGAGGAAGATACCGGTCAGACCACCAGAGATAAACAGACTCACAAATCCGATGGCGAATAAAGTACCTACCGTAAAGCGGATATTACCTCGCCAGAGTGTGGTCAGCCAGTTGAATACCTTGATGGCCGAAGGCACCGCAATCAATAGTGTTAGTAGTACAAAGATGGATCCCAGGAATGGATTCAATCCGGTCACAAACATATGGTGCGCCCATACCAGGAAGGCCAGGATACAAATGGCGAATAATGAACCCAGCATCGCCATATATCCAAAGATGGGTTTACGGCTGTTGACCGATAGAATTTCCGACACCATTCCCATGGCAGGTAAGAGGATGATATATACTTCGGGGTGACCCAGGAACCAGAAGAGGTGCTGGAAAAGGATAGCGCTACCGCCTTCATTGGGCAGGATTTCACCATTCACCACAATATCACTCAGGAAGAAGCTGGTACCAAGGTTGCGGTCAAATAATAAGAGGATGGCACCGGACAACAGTACAGGGAAAGACAATACACCCAATACTGCGGTAAAGAACATAGCCCACATAGTCAGTGGCATCCGGGTCATACTCATTCCTTTAGTCCGCATATTGAGGATGGTTGAAATATAGTTCAAACCACCTAACAAAGAAGACACAATAAAGAGCGCCATACTGATCAGCCATAGATCCATTCCCAGTTTGGAACCTAAAGAAGCCTGACCCAGGGCACTGAGTGGCGGATAGACCGTCCATCCACCCGAGGCGGGACCGGTTGTAATAAAGAGAGAAGAGAACATGATTACACTGGCCAGGAAGAAGAACCAGTAAGAAAGCATGTTCAGAAAAGGCGAAGCCATATCACGTGCACCGATCTGCAGGGGAATGAGCAGGTTCGCAAAGGTTCCGCTCAGACCGGCAGTCAATACAAAGAATACCAGTACTGTACCGTGGATGGTTACCAGGGCATAATAAAACTCGGGCTGAATTTGTCCGCCTTTGGCCCATTTACCGAATACCGTTTCCAGAATGGGAAAACTCTGGTCGGGATAACCCAGTTGCAAACGAAACAATACCGAGAATAATCCACCAATGATGGCCCAAACGATACCGGTAATCAGGAACTGCTTACCGATGGTTTTATGGTCCATACTGAAGATGTACTTCGAAATAAAAGTTTCGTTGTGGTGATGCACATGGTGCTCGTCATGGTGCACTTCATGTGTGGTTGCCACTTCCGGATGTACATGCATTGCTGCGCTCATAGTCTTTTTATTTTACTCGTCCCGCTGGGGTCTTCAAACTTTATGATAAACGTTGCAAACGTTTTTAATTATTTATTCAATACGGCGGCTACTGGTTTAACCACAGTTGTATCTTTTACAACTGCAGGTTTTGCGGCCTCCATTACAGTTGCATACTGCGGTTTCTTACCTGCCATCCAGGCATCAAATTCTTCCTGTGTTTCCACTACAATCGTTCCTCTCATACCGGTATGCCCTTTTCCGCACATCTGATCGCAGGAAATCTCGTATACGAATTTGTCGTTTCCGGTTTCTTCTTTCATTTGTTTGGTGGTCTTGGTCGGTGTAAACCACATGGTGGTGGGAATACCCGGAACCGCATCCATCT
Source organism: Chitinophagaceae bacterium (assembly GCA_035439185.1). GTDB lineage: Bacteria > Bacteroidota > Bacteroidia > Chitinophagales > Chitinophagaceae > JJ008. The sequence goes on along the minus strand of DAORJS010000053.1, from coordinate 4,506 downwards.
TCATTCTGAAATGGGCCAGACCCACATCATGGATCACATCTTTGGCACCAATGATCATCTTTACTGGTTTATTCACCACCAGGTGAAGATCTTCACCTGCGATATAGATATCATCATGGTTGGCAGGATCTTCCCAGATTTGTCCGAGTGGATTGCCTTTTGCCTCATCTGTTTTCTTGAAATATTTTTTACCGAATACACCATCTTTACCCGGGTAGCGGTACTCCCATTTAAACTGGCTGCCGATCACTTCTACTTCCATGGCGCCCTTGGGTGCTTTACCGGTGATTTTAAACCAGTAGAAGATACCAAACCCTACCAGTACCGTCAGGGTGATAGCAGGAATAACGGTCCAGATCAATTCCAGTTTATTGTTATGGGGATAATAAAAAGCTTTGCGGTTATCTGACTCCTGGTATTTGAATGAGAACCAGAACAGAGCCACCTGGGTAATGATGAATACAACAAAGGTCAGTGCCAGGGTGATGTACAACATCCGGTCAACCAATACACCATGGTCAGAAGCCGGAGCTCCCAGGATCTTCCCTTTCAGTTTTTCGTTGCAATAATAAACGCCAATCAGTCCGATGATCAGGAACATCAGCAACATGAACGCATTGATTTTGTTCGATTGCTTGCGTGAACGTTCCTCTCCTCTCAGTACTGCCACGTACTCACTGGCTTTGGCGATCTGAAAGGTGATCAGGAAGCCCAGTACTAAAATCGCAACGATGAAAAATGTCTGCATAACTGTTTATCTAAATGACAAATAATTAGGTTCTCGTCTCAACAGGTCATCTTTTTGTCTGATACCTCCCGGTAACAGACAAACACTTATGTATGATGAATTACACTCTCCTTTACAAACGGATGGTTCTTCGCCAGCAGCGGTGCTTTGCTCAGTGCCCTTCCGGTTACATACATGATCAGCCCAACAAATCCCAATGCAATACAGAAATCATAAATCAGCACCGGTACATGGTTGGGCGATGGGCCCGGGAAAACCATCTGGAAGAAATCCAGCCAGTGACCAAAAATGATCAGTAATGACATGAAAGTGATCGTTGTATAGTTTCGTTTTGAATTCCTCCTCATTAATATTAACAACGGAGCGAGGAAATTGATGACAAACATCATCCAGAAAATTCCTTTATAGATTCCCTGTGCCCTTGGAGCGAAATAAGTGGTCTCTTCCGGAATATTGGCATACCAGATCAGCATGAACTGGGAGAACCACAGATAAGTCCAGAATACAGAGAAGGCAAACATGAATTTACCCAGATCATGCAGGTGCTCTTCGTTGGTCAGTTCCAGGTAATTATTATTTTTCAGGTACACCACAAAAAGTGCAATCACCGCAATACCGGATACCCAGGTACTGGCGAAAGTGTACCAGCTGTACATGGTGCTGTACCAGTGTGCATCAATACTCATCAACCAGAGCCAGGGGATAGATGACATTACAGTTAAAGCAAATACAATCATGAACATGGCTGCCCAGATGGTATTTTTCCAGATATATTTCTTGTTCGCTTCCAGATTTGGAAGTGGGTTTTCATCCAGACTACGGGAAAGCTTGCGCATTTTCCAGCCCAGTACGGACCAGAGTACCACGGTTAAAACTGATACCACCGCAAAAAATCCTTTATTGAGAAATCCTTTTTTAAAGTTCAGGATAGTATCATGCTTTACATGTTCCGCATCGGTCCAGTGGTAAATGGTGTGATTGCCACCAAATGCAATGGATAAGAGGATGCCCAGTGTAATGAAGCCAATCACCGGTACCACGGCAGAAATGGCTTCGGGTACCCGGCGGAAAGACATTTGCCAACCGCCCCAGGCCAGGGTGGTGGCGCAGATAAAGAACATGGATGCATTCACTACTAACAGAAAAAATACACTGTTTTGCAAAAGGCTGGCCCAGAAACGGGCATCACTCAAATGTTTTTCTTCTTCGGTACCCTTACCACCATGGGTGGTGATGTACAAACCAATAACGGCCAGGATGCCGATAGCCATCAGCGCCATCGCAACGGTGTTGAATTTCTTTGGTACCGTGAATTGTTCTCGAATTGTCATCTGTGCTCTTTTATAATGTCTTCAAAAATTATTTGGTCTTGGTAGCAGTAGTATCTTTTGCTGCAGGTGCTGTTGTCGCAGCTGCAGGTGCTGCCGTGGCCGCTTGTTTTTCTTTAATATAATGAATCACCATCCAGCGCTGTTCTGTGCTGAGTTGTGAGGCATAACTACCCATGGTATTAAATCCATAAGTAATGGAGTGGAACATGGTTCCCTCTGCCATAGCTGTATACTTGGGATCTCCAACCAGTGCAGCCGGTTTGGCCGGAAAAGGTCCGTCTCCACCTTTATATAATGGGCCGTTTCCATCGAGCTTTTCACCATGACAGATACCGCAGTTTACCAGATAAAGGCGGGCTGCTTCTGTTCTTTGTTTCTCATCCAGGGCTGGCAGTGGGTTGGTTATATTTTTTGAGTTGGCATACCCTGCAGAGTCATTCTTATAAGGATACTGCCAGGTCATATCTCCGCGGGCAATGGTGCCGGCTACCGGCATCGCATTATAATTAACTCCGGCATTTTTCAATGCTTCGGTAGAGGCATAGGTTTCATAAGCCCTGCTATACGCCATATCAGGCATGTAGGCACGGCCGGGGCTGCGCCTTACTTTATTACAGGAAGTTGCCAACACCAGGGTGAGTACAACTGTTATAATCCCGATTTTTTTCATCATCCTTTGATTGTATAATAAATTAATGAGCAGCTACTTCTTCTTTCTTCTTTTCAAAACGCATGGTATCCTTGTCATACCGACCCAGCCACCATCCGGTTTCTTTGTACTGTACCTGTACATCGGTAGCTCCTGCGTCCATCAAAAATTTAATAGCATCTGATTCGTTGGTCTTATCGGTACACTCCAGTGCCATTACAAACGTATCGTCTGTTGAACGGGGATTGAAGTGATCCTTTTTAACAAAGGGAGCCAGCTGACAGAGATAACAGAAAGTCAGTACCATTCCCACGGCTGCAAATAATACGGTCAGCTCAAATGCAATGGGTATCCAGGCCGGCAGCGAAAAGAAAGGCTTACCACCAAAATTCAGTTTCCAGTCAACCGTTAAGGCCCATGTAATAAATCCTACTGCCGTTGCAGTTCCGGTAATACCATAGATAAAACCGGCGGTATGCAGACTGGTATCACGAAGACCCATGGCTTTATCGAGACCATGAATGGGAAACGGAGTAAATACATCGTGGATCCGGTATCCGGCACGGCGAACTTTCTTCACCGCAGGGAATAAGACGGCCTCGTCATAAAAATTACCCGTTATAAATTTTTTTACACTCATACCCTAAATCCCCGGAGGGACTTTTGACTCCGAATCCTGTTCTTTCAACACATGATCCGGAGATGTTAATGAATATTATTTACTATGTCCTGCTCTTACAATTTCAATTCATCTTCCACTATCTCCACCAGTTCGTTCACCTTGCTTAGTGGTGATCACCCGTTTGCTCGGCACTGAATTTATTCAGGTCCTCTTTCTCCACCACATCCATTTTTTCTTTATAATTCTCACCGCTTCTCTTCAGGATATGTTTGATCTCGGCAATCGCAATTACCGGGAAGAATTTAGAGAAGAGGAAGTAACAGGTAAAGAATAATCCAAATGTTCCCAGGTAGAATCCAACCTCCCAGATGGTAGGGGTATAGTAAGTACTCCAGGCACTGGGTAAGTAATCACGATATACTGAAGTAACGATGATTACAAAACGTTCGAACCACATACCGATATTTACCAGGATGGACATGAAGAAAGTCACGGTCAGGTTCCTTCTCATTTTCCGGCTCCAGAAAATCTGGGGCGATAACACGTTACAACCCATCATCAGCCAGTAGCTCCAGCCATAAGGACTGTTCAGATCCAGCCTGTTACTGAAGAAGGCAAAGTTTTCATATTCCACGGCAGAATACCAGGCCATGAATAACTCAGTGAGATAAGCGATACCCACGATGGATCCGGTGAGTACGATTACCTTATTCATTACATCAATATGTTCGATGGTAATATAATCCTGCAATCCCAGCACTTTCCGCGTCACCACCAACAGGGTTTGCACCATCGCAAAACCTGAGAAGATCGCACCGGCCACGAAGTAAGGCGGGAAGATGGTCGTATGCCAGCCCGGTACAACCGAAGTGGCGAAGTCGAAGGATACAATCGTGTGTACAGACAATACCAGCGGCGTACTCAAACCTGCCAGTACCAGTGATAATGCTTCATGACGCTGCCAGTGTTTGGTGCTACCGGTCCAGCCGAATGCAGCCACACCATAAAACATTTTGGCCCATTTTTTCTTGGCACGGTCACGCAGGGTGGCCAGGTCGGGAATCAGACCTGAATACCAGAATAAAAGCGATACGGTAAAATAAGTTGAGATCGCAAATACGTCCCAAAGCAGGGGCGAGTTAAAGTTTACCCAGAG
>DAORJS010000052.1:0-12925 GCA_035439185.1 Chitinophagaceae bacterium | reverse complement strand
TCATGGGTTTATTTTTTTGCAAAATAAAGGAATGCAGACTGCCGGGCAAATAAAAACCCCGCATTATAATGCAGGGTTTTTAAAATTATTTTTTTATAATCAGAATGCTTTCTTTTTGGGCTCTTCTGTTGTTTTTGATTTAACCAGGTTCTGCTGATTAATCATATCATTCACCACTTTAACGGTTTGATCCAGGTAAATATCCTTTCTCAGGTTTTTAATCCAGGCTTCAAATCTTTCCTGTTTGCTTTTATCATTCTCCCAGCGATTCACTTCTTTGGGAAGGGCTGCCACATCAATTTCACCTTTCAGCTTCAGGAGGGTTTCCAGTTGTTTGATCGTACTCCGGATGGCTTTTTGCTCATTTTTGTACTGATCTATCTGCAGGGAATAATGGCGGTCATTTTGCTTTGAAAGCCATTCTGTATTCTCCCTGATCAATTGGAAAGTATTATCGGTTTCCAGTCGTTGCTGGCTGAGTTGCTGGAGGGCTTTCAGATCAAAAACAGACTGCCAGTTATTATAGCTGGCTTTATTTATTTCATCCCAGGGGAGCGCATCTTCATCATCTTTTTCCCGCACTTTCAGGTATTCCAGGTTATCAGGTAATACGATATCTGAACTTACTCCCTTCAGCTGGGTGGAACCACCATTGATCCTGTAGAATTTCTGTAGAGTGAGTTTAACTGTACCGAGATCAGAATTAGTCATGGAAAACCCGGTTTCGGTATCCAGGCCTATATTTCTTTGTACCGTTCCTTTACCATAAGTTGAAGTACTTCCTACCACCACACCACGGCCATAATCCTGAATAGCCGCTGCAAAAATTTCTGAAGCAGAAGCACTGAACTCATTTACCATGACGGCCAGGGGCCCGGTATATAAAACATTCCGGTCTTTATCTTTTAATACTGTGGGTTTATTATCCCGGTCTTTCACCTGTACAATCGGTCCGTCCTCAATAAACAGACCAGCCATCTGTACTACATCATACAAGGAGCCTCCTCCGTTATTGCGCAAATCCAGTACGATTCCATCTACATTTTCATCTTTCAGTTTCTGTACTTCTTTGGCCACATCCACAAAACTGCGGTTACCATTCGGACGGTCAAAGTCTGCATAAAATTCTGGCAGATAGATATAACCGATTCTGGAACCTCCTTCTTTTACAATTGCACTGCGTGCAAAAGTCTCATCCTGCACAATTTCATCCCGGATCAGAGAAATTACTTTCAGGCTGCCATCCTGTTTCTTTACAGTCAGCTTTACCTCAGTACCTTTCTTTCCACGGATTACTTTTACAGCATCGGTTACAACATAACCGGTCAGATCAACCGGTTCATCATTTCCCTGCCCAACTTTCACGATAATATCACCGGTCTGAAGTTCTCCGGATTTCCAGGCAGGGCTACCGGTAATAATACTGCCTACTTTAATATTGCCGTCATCGTATTGCAGTGAAGCACCGATTCCAAAAAAACGGCCACTCATCTCTTCATCAAAATACCTTTTATCAACCGGAGGGAAAAACTCACTATGGGGATCCATGGTGGTGGTGATGGCGTTCACATACATACTGAACTTATCATCATCATTGAATTTATGCCGGTAACGGTCGAATGTACGGTCAGTCAGCCGTTTTACTTTTTCCCTGGCTTCTTTTTCCAGTTCTTCATCAGATTTCACTACAAACCCTTCCTTCCCTTTATTTTTTTCCCGGGTATCGAGCAGGTCGGTATATCTTTCAAGCGTAAGAAACTTTAATTTTTTTCTCCAACGGTCTTTCCGTTCAGCGGCCGATGCCGGAGTTTCCAGCTTATCTCCATCCAGTTCCACTTCTTCATTACTGTTAAACTCAAAAGGGGTGGCTAGAATTTCATTACAGATTGCAGCAGCTTCTTCCACCCTTGTATTAAAGGTCTTGCCAGCTGCCATAAAAAACTCAACAGGAGCTCCTTTGATTTCATCATCCACCCTGCTCTCATACTTTTTCAGCAAACTGAAATCGGACTGAAGAAATATATTCTTCTCCGGATCTAGATCTTTAAGGTATTTTTTAAACACTTTTTTGGAAAAAGCATCATTTATGTCCTGAGGACTATAATGTGCTTCCTGAAACATTTTCCCTACCAACCTCAGGATTTCTTCATATTTGGAGGGGGGATTGTTCGGGTTGGTTCCCCTTCCCATCGTTTTAAAGGCAAGGAAAGACCCTGCCACCAGCATCATAATGAGTATCGGAAGTCTTTTCATATTGAACAGGTATTTTAAAGTGCCTGACATAATCCAAAAATAACGCAAAAACATTGTTTTTCTTGCCTTTATACGCTTTTAACAACTGTTTTTGATGAATGGTTCAAAGGCTGGTTACCTGCACCCGACTTTTATAAACCGGGTAGTAATCAGGCTTTTATTTTTTCTGAACTATCCTTTTTCTTATTTTTGCAACCCGCAATTAGTAAGGATCGAGTCCGGCTGATTGTAATATGGTGGTTATAGCTCAGTTGGTTAGAGCATCAGATTGTGGTTCTGAGGGTCGCCGGTTCGAGCCCGGTTAGCCACCCCATCATTAATCCCCGGTACATCGCCGGGGATTTAATTTATGTTTTCATCATGAATATCTGGCTTATCATCCTGGTTCCGCTTATTTCTGCTTTTATTGGCTGGATCACCAACTGGGTAGCTATTAAAATGCTGTTCCATCCAAGAACACCCAGGAAATTTTTAGGCATCACTTTTCAGGGTATCTTTCCGAAAAGGCAGCAACAGTTTGCAGAAAAACTGGGTAAAACAGTCAGCAATGAATTTCTTTCCTATGCTGATATCGAACAAAAGATCAGCAATCCGGAAAACCTGAAAAAAATACTCCCCCTGCTGGAAAATCATATTGATCATTTCCTCCGGGTAAAACTCAGCGACGAAATGCCGGTGATCAGTATGTTTATCGGTGATAAAACGATTCATAAAATGAAATCAGCCTTCATGCAGGAAATAGAAATCATGTTCCCGGATATCATGAAGAAATATGCTGCCAATCTCAAAGATGAATTGGATATTGAAAGTATAGTTACTGCCAAAGTCGCTGCCTTTTCTTCAGATAAACTGGAAGAAATACTCTATCAGATCATGTCTAAGGAATTCAGGTTCGTGGAAATAATCGGGGCGGTGATCGGTTTCCTGATCGGCGTCTTTCAGGTTCTTTTAACCTGGCTGACCCGGTAATTATCAACATCCCTGTATAACCTGAACAATCTCCTTTAAAAATTGTCTTTAACCTTTCATCAAGTTGTCACCGGACTGTCAGCAAGTCATTGCCTCTTTCCACGTCTAAACACCGGTACATTTTTAAAATAAACTAATGAAAAATATTCTCTTCTTTTTTGCCTCATTATTAATCAGTTACACAGTTTCAGCCCAGCCTGGCGGAGGCCGTCCCGGAGGGGGGCAAATGCCAACCGGGCGTTTTTATGGTAAAGTGGTTGAGTCCAAGACCGGTAAACCCATCGAATATGCTTCTGTGCAGCTGGTCCAGAACAAAATGGACACTGTGACTAAAAAGAGAAAGGAAGTCGTTGTAGCGGGTATGCTCACGAAGGCAAATGGTGAATTCAGTCTCGAGAATGTTCCGGCATTCGGGCAATCCAAACTGCGGATAACGGTGGTAGGATTTAAGTCTTATGAACAAACGGTTTCATTTGAGATCAAGCCCGGCGGCGGTGCAGATATGATGAGTGCCTTAGATAAGGACCTGGGTAATGTGAAAATTGAATTTGAAGAAAAAGTACTGGATAATGTAACCGTAACATCCAATTCAAATCCCGGACTCCGGCTGGGTATCGACCGTAAGGTATTTGGTGTGGATAAAAACCTGGTTTCAGCAGGTGGTACTGCCGTTGATGTAATGAAGAATGTTCCTTCCGTAAGTGTGGATATAGATGGTAATGTGACCATGCGGAATAATAGTCCGCAGATTTTTGTGGATGGCCGTCCCACCACCATGACATTGGATCAGATTCCGGCTGATGTGATTGAAAGCGTGGAGATCATTACCAACCCTTCTGCCAAATTTGATGCATCCGGTGGTACATCGGGTATCATCAATGTGATCATGAAAAAGAATAAAAAAGTCGGTTACAATGGAAGTATCCGTACCAATATTGATTCCCGGGGGCGGTTTGGTTTTGGCGGTGATATTAACCTTCGCCAGGAAAAGGTAAATTTCTTCCTGAGTGGCAATCTCAATCAGCGTAAATCCATCAGTACCGGTAATACGGATCGTACCACATTTGGCAACCCCAACAGTCAGTTAACCCAGGATGATAAAAGCATCATGAAAGGTAATTTTGGTTTTGGTCGTGCCGGATTCGACTATTTCATCAATAACCGGAATACTTTATCTGTTACAGGCAATTTCGTAAAAGGATCCATGAACCCCAATAACAGCAGTATGATGCAGACTGATTTACTGGGGACACCTGTAATCACATCATTGGCTGAGAGAATTTCTGTTTCCAAAAATAATTTCAGGAATGTGGGAACCATGATTGGTTACAAGCATAATTTCCCAAAAACAGGAAAGGAATTCACTGCTGATTTCACCTATAACCAGAGCAGGAGTAATAGCACCAATAACATTACAACAGACTCTCTTGATTTCACGACAAAAAATATTGTCAAGTCTTCCGCTCAGCGTCAGGACGGAACTGGTGCCAATAAGAATTATATTTTCCAGGCTGATTATGTGAATCCGATTACCGAAAAGTCCAAACTGGAAATGGGGGTACGTGCCAGCATCCGTGAAGTTGACAATAAAAATGATTTCTTCCTGATCAGCAATGGATCTGCCATATATAATCCGCTGCTCTCTGTGAATTACCAGAGTACTGATAAAGTGTATGCAGCCTATACCACGTTCACCAGTCAGATCAAGAATTTCGGTTACCAGTTAGGTCTGCGGGTTGAAAGTTCAGATTATGAAGGAATTCTTCCCGATAAGAACCAGACTTTCAATATTAAATTCCCGGTCAGCTTCTTCCCCAGTGTTTTCCTGAGTAATAAAATGAAGAATGACCAGGAACTCCAGTTGAACTATACCCGGAAAATTAACCGGCCCAATTTCTTCCAGTTATACCCTTACACCGATTTTTCAGATTCACTGAATATCAGCCGGGGTAATCCCAATCTTCGTCCGGAATTCACCAATTCAGTAGAACTTTCTTATCAGAAAGTATTTAAGAAAAACAAGGACAACCTCCTCGCTTCCATCTACTATAAAAACACCAATGACCTGATCGCCAGGTACCAGGTGCAGGAAACCACTCCTGATACCATTCTGGTGAATACCTATATCAATGCTAACTCCAGTTATGTAACAGGATTTGAACTGACACAAAAAACCAAGATGAATAAGTGGTGGGAAATGACGGTGAATATGAACTTCTTCTCATCTAAAATCAATACCGGGATTGCCGGTCAGCCCGATCAGGATGCACTGGTAAGCTGGTTTGGTAAACTGAATAATACATTCAAACTGTTCAAGAATTTCAGTATGCAGTTATCCGGTGAATACCAGTCCAAAACCATTCTTCCCCCCGGCGGAAGCGGCGGCAATAGCGGTGGTGGTGGTCGCGGTGGTATGTTTGGCGGTGGCGGTGGTGGAATGTTTGGTCAGGCCACTTCTTCTCAGGGATACCAGCGGGCCAATTATTTTGTGGATGCCGGTTTCCGTTATGAATTCCTGAAAAACAGACAGGCTTCTGTATCCCTGAATATTAATGATATTTTCAGAACCAGGCGTTCTGATATCCATTCTGAATCCCCGTTCTTTGTACAGGATGTATTCCGCAGAAGGGATCCGCAGATCTTAAGGCTGAATTTTAACTGGCGCTTTGGCAAGTTCGATCCGAATCTTTTCAAGCGGAAGAACAATAAGAATCCCGACAATGGTCAGGGTGATATGATGAATATGTAATCAGAAGTTTCTTATATCAAGCCCCGGCATTTTGCCGGGGCTTTTTCTTTGCCTTTCTACCCTGCCCATCACTACGTATATTTGAGCTTATGAGCAGGTTGAAATTTGCAATCATTGGTTGTGGGAAAATTGCCCCCAGGCATGCTGCGGAAATTAAAAAGCATGGGGAACTGATCGCTGTTTGTGATATTATTCCCGCAAAAGCGGATCAGCTGGGGAGTGAATTTGGCGCCAATGCATTTTATTATCCGGATGAACTCTTTAAAAGCAACAGTACAATTGATGTAGTGGCTGTTTGTACACCCAATGGGTTGCATACTGAACATTCTATTGCAGCGCTCAGGCATGGCGCCCATGTTCTTTGCGAAAAGCCGCTTTCTATCAGTGCTGTAGATGGACAAAGAATGATTGAGGCAGCTGAAAAAACCGGCAAAAAGCTATTTGTAGTCAAATCAACCCGATATAATCCGGCCATCGCTGCGCTAAAAAAAGCACTGGATGAAAACAGACTGGGGAAATTGTATAGTTTTCAGCTCAACTGTTTCTGGAACCGACCCCCGGCCTATTATGAAAACAGCTGGCGCGGAACTGATTTAGACGGAGGGACTTTGTTTACGCAGTTCAGTCATTATATAGATGCCCTGCTCTGGCTGCTGGGCGATATCCATCAGGTAAAAGGTTTCAGAAAGAACCTGGCACATGAAGGGAGTATTTTATCAGAAGATTCCGGCATCGTTGCATTGGAGATGCAATCGGGTCTGATTGGCGGACTCAACTGGTCTGTGAATACTTACAAGGAAAACATGGAGGTAAGTCTTACCCTCATCGCAGAAAAAGCCACGCTTGAACTGGGTGGAGGCTATATGAATGAAGTGAAATACCAGGCTTCCGGTGATTTTGTATTGGATATTCCCAAAAAAGGCTCGGCCAATGATTATGGGTTTTATAAAGGCTCCATGAGCAATCATGATCAGGTGTATGAAAATCTCCTCCAAGCATTAGCCAATGAGCAGCATCCTTTTATTTCCGCGGGTGATGGATTAAAAACGGTAGAAGCGATCGAAAGAATCTACAATTCCGTTTCTTTGTCCTGAACCTTCGTCCATGGGCAAACGCATCTATTTTACAGTAACCAATGACCTGACCTATGATCAGCGGATGCAGCGGATCTGCGGAAGCCTTGCTGCCCATGGATATGAAGTGATACTTGTTGGCAGAAAGCTCAAAAAATCGGCTCCACTCCTGCCCCGCAATTTTCAACAAAAAAGAATTCGCTGCTGGTTCAATACAGGAAAGATTTTTTATGCCGAGTATAATACCCGCTTGTTTTTTTATCTGCTATTTAAGAAAATGGATGCGGTTTGTGCGATTGATCTGGACAGCATCCTCCCCTGCCTCTATGTATCCCGTCTGAAAAAAGTGGAAAGGATTTATGATGCCCATGAGTTATTTACCGGTTTAAAAGAAGTGGTGTCCAGACCCGCTGTGCTGAAATGGTGGACCCGGATCGAAAAGAAAGCCGTTCCAAAATTCAAATGGGGATACACCGTCAGTGAGAGCATTGCTGCAGTGTTTAAGGAAAGATACGGCGTTAATTATACCACTGTCCGCAACATGCCGGTGCTTGAACCTTTGCCCACTATTCAAAGCAGGGAAAAATTCATCCTTTATCAGGGTGCAGTGAATGAAGCCCGGGGTTTTGAGAACCTGATTCCTTCCATGCAATGGGTGGATGCCAAACTGGTGATTTGCGGGGATGGGAATTATATGAATCAGTTAAAAGAACTGATAAACCACCATGGTCTGGCTGACAAAATAGAACTCAGGGGTATGCTGAGTCCGGAAGCCCTGCGTCAATTTTCACCCACTGCTTATATTGCAGTAGCTGTACCCGAAAATACCGGCATGAACCAGTGGCTGGCCCTGCCCAATAAGTTCTTCGATTATATCCATGCCGGGCTCCCCCAGGTCACTGTCAATTATCCGGAATACAGGCAATTGAACCGGTTATTTGAAGTAGCTGTTCTGCTGGAGGATCTTTCTCCGCAGTCTGTTGCCCGGTCACTGAACAATTTACTGGCTGATACTGTTCTTTACGGGAAGCTCAGAGCCAACTGCCTCCGGGCCCGTGAAGTACTGAACTGGCAGGAAGAAGAAAAAAAGCTGCTTTCATTTTATCAAACTGTATTCGCGATTTGAGTCAACAGCTGCATATTGTATGCCTGGATGTTCCATGGCCGGCCGATTATGGCGGTGCCATTGATATGCTCAACCGGATCCGGATGTTCAAAAAAGCCGGAGTAGCGATCCACTTGCATTACTTTAGTTATAATGAACGGGGGACACCGAACGAACTGAATCAGTTCTGTGAACAGATTCATGTGTATGAAAGAAAAACAGGACGGAGCGGTGTATCTGCCAGGCTTCCCTATATTGTTGCTTCGCGGATCAACGAGGATCTGGTGACCAATCTTAACCGCGACAAATATCCGGTATTACTGGAAGGGCTGCATTGTACCGGTATTCTTTCAAAACTTGATTTGCAGGACCGGAAAGTGGTGGTGCGTATGCATAATGATGAAGCCGCATATTACCGGGAACTGGCAAGGGCTGAACCCTCTCTCTGGAAAAAGATCTTCTTCAGAAGGGAAAGCAAGCTGATCAGACGTTATACCCGTCAACTTCCTGATGAATGTACCTATGCCTGCATTACACCTGCGGATGTAAAGGAACTGGGAAGGGATGGTCATTTACACCAGATCAGCTATTTACCAGCATTCCCCTCCTGGCAAAAAGTGTCAGGTGAAGAAGGGGCTGGCAGTTTATGCCTTTATCATGGGAATTTATCCGTTCCCGAAAATGAAGAAGCGGCTCTCTGGTTATTGAGAAATGTATTTAATAAGGTTAAAAAGCCATTTGTCATTGCCGGAAAGAAGCCTTCGAAAAGACTGGAGAAAATGGCGCATTTTTACCAGCATACCTGTCTGGTGGCAGACCCTTCTGATCATGAGTTAAATGACCTGATCCGTAAAGCCCATATCAATATACTTCCCTGTTTCAACCGTCATATGACCGGGATGCGGTTGAAATTACTGCATGTATTATATGAAGGCAGGCACTGCCTTGTCAATGAACCAATGGTAAGGGAAACTGGTCTGGAAGGAGCCTGTCATATAGCATCATCTGCTGATGCTTTTGCATCTGTGATCATGCAATTATATCATCAGCCATTTACGCAGGAAGAGATCAGGCTGAGACAGCAATTACTGGGAGACACTTATAATAATGAACGGAATATGCAACAGCTTATTCAATACTTATGGTAGCATTATCAAGTACCTGTCCCCTTTCTGTACGGATCGTACGTGCCGGAAATTTGTTGACAACAATATAGTCGTGTGTTGCCATTACCACTGTGGTATTATAATCCTTTGCAATCTGGAAAAGCAGGTTCATGATTTCATCTGATGTCTCCGGATCAAGATTTCCGGTAGGCTCATCTGCGAGGATCAGTTTGGGAGAATTCAAGAGAGCCCGCGCTATATCCACTCTTTGCTGTTCTCCACCACTCAGCTCAAAAGGCATTTTAAACCCTTTGGCTTTCAGGCCCATTTTATCCAGCACATCGGCTATTTTTTCATCCATCAGTTTTAAATCGGTCCAGCCGGTTGCCCTGAGCACAAACTTCAGGTTATCATTTACATTCCGGTCGGTCAGTAACTGGAACTCCTGAAAAACAACCCCCAGGTTCCTCCTTAGAAAAGGTACTTTTTTCCAGTCGAGGCCCCGGAGTGCAAATCCGGCCACCGTACCTTCTCCTTCCCTTAATTCAAGTTCCCCGTATAAAGTTTTCAGTAAACTGGATTTTCCGGTACCCGTTTTACCAACGAGGTAAACAAATTCTCCTTTATTCACAACCAGGTTAACATGCTGTAAGACAAGGTTATTGCCCTGGTAAATATTTGCATTTTTCAGCTCAATAATCGGCTCTGCCATTTCAATGGGTTTTGACCGGATGACTTCTCCGGACTTGCAAATTAAAGAAAAGAAAGGGGGAAAATTCAGAAAAAAGGCTTTTAACTAAATATTTAGTTGTTAAACTAAAAATTTAGTTTTACCTTTTCGGTCAAATTGAATACACATGAAACCATTAACCAAGGCAGAAGAACAGGTGATGCAGGTTTTATGGAAGCTGGAAAAATCATTTCTGCGGGAAATCGTGGAGGCCATGCCGGCACCCAAACCTCATCAGAATACAGTAGCTACCATTTTAAAAATTCTGATGGAGAAGGAATTTGTAACAGCTGAATTATTCGGAAGGCAACACCGGTATGCTGCACTGGTCAGTAAAAAAGAATACTCTGGAAAAACAATCAGGCAACTGACTAAAAATTATTTTGAAGGGTCCTTCAGTAATGTAGTCTCTTACCTGGTGAAGGAAAATAATATAACAGTGGATGAATTGGAAAAACTGTTACAACAAATCAAGAAACAACAAAACCAGCAGCCATGAATGCATTACTCTCCTATTTCCTGCAGGCCGGAATCTGTTCGGGTATGCTATATGGGTACTATCATTTTTTTCTGAGGAATAAACGGCTTCACCAGTACAATCGGTTTTATCTGCTGGGGACAGTACTCCTGAGCCTGCTGCTACCCCTGCTGAATATTCCGGTTTACTTTACTAATGCTGAGAAGGAATCCTCTGTGGTATTGAATACGCTGATTGATTTATCACCCGCATCCTTTTCTCCGGTAACTACGGATGTACCCATAATCACAGACCGGGCGGCCGGAACTGATCTGTTCACCCTGCTTCAATATGGATATTTTTTTATTGTGATACTGGCATTCCTGCGTGTAATAGTTTCTTTGTACAGGATCTGGCAATTATACCGCCAGCATCCCGCTGAAAAACTGGAGCGTATCCGGTTCATCCGTACTCTGGCTCCGGGTACTCCTTTTTCATTTTTCCGCTGGCTCTTCTGGGACGATCGTATAGAGCTGCATTCAGCAAAAGGCAATCAGGTATTTCGTCATGAATTATTTCATATCCGGCAGCAACACAGTATTGATATTGTTTGTATGGAAATCATTACTGCTTTGGGCTGGCTCAATCCTTTCTTTCACCTGATAAAGAAGGAACTGAAAGCCATTCATGAATTTTTAGCCGATCGTTTTGCCGTAACTGAAAATACCAAATGGGAGTATGCAGAGCTGCTGCTGATGCAGGCCTTCAATACCCGGAATTCTCTTGTCAATCCTTTTTTTCATAACCAGATAAAAAGACGTATAGCCATGATTACAAACCCCTCCAAACCAGGTTCACAATACCTGCGTAAACTGTTGGCGCTGCCACTCGCCGCCTTACTCATGCTGTTATTTGCTTTTAATTACAAAAACAGTCAGCAGCAAGAGGTTGCTCTTAATAATTCAGCAACCGCCAACCTGTTACCCGATGACAGGATGCCTTCCGCCGATACCAGCAAACCAACCGTAGAGACCGAGAATAAAATATTTGCCAAGGTGGAAGTGGAATCGGCATTTCCCGGAGGATTATCTCAATGGAGATCTTTCCTTGAAAAAAATCTTAATGCAGGAATTCCTGCTGGAAAAGGAGCCCCGGCAGGAGCATATACAGTCATCATACAATTTGTTGTAGACAAAGAAGGCCGGGTTGGAGATTTGAGAGCTTTGACAAACCATGGATATGGAATGGAAGCAGAGGCCCTTCGGGTATTCAAATTAAGTCCCAATTGGATTCCGGCCCGTCAAAATGGAAGAGTTGTGACTGCTTACCGGAAGCAACCGGTTACTTTCCTGGTTACAGAAGATCATAAATCCGGAACTGCAAGCCCCGCCAAATTCCCGGGTGGGGATGCGGCCTGGACCCAATTCCTGGAGAAAAATCTGAATGCCCGGATACCAATTGAAAACAAGGCACCTGACGGAGTCTATAAAGTGCTGGTGGAATTTTTAGTGGATAAAAAGGGAAACATCAGTAATATCAAAGCAAGGACATCACATGGATTTAAAATGGAAGAGGAACTGGAAAGGATTTTGAAAAGCAGTCCTGCGTGGATCCCGGCTACATTAAATGGAAAGCCGGTGACCAGTTATCATAACCAACCCGTGACTTTTATGGTTGGAAATGGAAAAATTGTACACGGTTCTCCGCCTCCGGCTGAAAACGTATTAAATGAAGTGGTACTGGTTTCTTTTACTAAAGAAACTGATAGCAAAAAAGCGGATCAACCTATTGCTGCAAATGACCTTTATCCTTCCATCAGCCTGGGAAAAATGAAAAGCAGTAAACCGTTTGAGCTCCTGCAGGTTTCTCCTGACACTGAAATTATCGGATATATGTTCACGACTGATCTTGAAGATAATCGTATTGCAGAAGCTTATAACTCAGGGGATCAGTTCAGCGAGGCAACGCTAAAACTGATTAACAATCTTAATGCTGGCAGACTGGTAACGCTGGATCTGATTAAAATCAAAAAAGACGGGAAAGAAATAAAAATTGCTTCTAAAGTATATAAAATTATTCCCTGATCAGTATTGTAATGCTGATTTGCCCGGAAGCTCGATACTCAGCTCTTTTTTAGTGGCCGCTTCCACCCTGCCAACGATCCGGGCATCCACTCCAAACTGTTAGGCAATACTGATTAACTGAACAGCGCTTTTTTCATCCGTATAAATTTCAAGCCGGGTGCCCATATTAAATACCTGGTACATTTCCCGGTCATCGGCACCACTTGCCTGTTGCAGTATATTAAAAATAACCGGAGGTTCAAACAAATGATCCTTGATGATCCTGACCTGATCGGGAACATATTTCAGGCATTTGGTTTGTCCGCCACCGGAACAATGAATAAGTCCGTGGACTGCTTCAAAATGACTGGTCAGTATTTCCTTCATTACCGGTGCAAAGGTCCGGGTCGGGCTCAATAA
>DAORJS010000051.1:0-13037 GCA_035439185.1 Chitinophagaceae bacterium | reverse complement strand
CGGAAAGACAGCGAAGGGAAACTGACCCGGTAAATAACAATCAGGCCAATCAACGGACCGATCAGGCCAAGGATCAGACCCAGTCGGAGATTGTTTTTGGTGAGGAACATGCAGCGGTTTTTTAGTGGCTTATTTCCAGGATTTCTCCAGTTGCGATTTTAAAACGTAATTCGTCAGATCAAATTGTACGGGAACCACACTTACATAATTATTGGCCAGGGCCCAGACATCGGTATCTTTTCCTTTGTCAAAGTTTACAAATTCTCCCGTTAACCAGTAATAATGCCTGCCATGCGGATCATTTCTTTCGATGAAGTCCTCTTCATATTTCGCATAGGCCTGCCGGCAGATTTTATAACCCCGAACTAATTCAGGTGCTACAGAAGGAATATTCACATTCAATACTGTATGTTTATCCAGTTTGGAAGACAACATTTTTTCCACGATGATCCGCACAAATTTCCTGGCCCCGGTAAAATCGGCATCAATCCGGTAATCGAGCAGGGAGAAGCCGGCCGAAGGAATACTCTCGATGGCTGCTTCCACCGCGGCAGACATGGTTCCGGAATAAATCACATTGATACTATGATTGGCACCATGGTTAATCCCGCTCAGACAGAGATCCGGTTTCCGGTGAAGTACTTTATCCACCGCCAGTTTTACACAATCCACCGGAGTACCCGTACAACTCCAGGTCTCAACATTTTCCATCGAGTGAATCTTATGTAACCGGAGTGGCTGACCGATGGTGATCGCATGACCCATTCCCGACTGGGGTTTGTCCGGCGCCACCACCACAATCTTACCCATATCTTTCACCGCTTCCACCAGATTCATGATACCAGGTGCCGTCACGCCGTCATCATTGGTGATCAGGATAACAGGAGGTTCTTTTTTTACCCTTGCAGCAGATTTTTGGGGAGGAGCAGAAGATTTTTTCGAAGGATTGGTTTTTTTAACTGCCATAGACAGCAAAATTCCCTGTTTTTCATGGCTTATCCAAAAAGATAGGGAAAGCTTTGGAAATTCTAAATTAATTAGTATTTTGCGACTAATTAAATTAGTTGTTATGGCGATATCCAATCAGAACCTGAAATATCTCCGCAAATTACGCGGCTGGACACAGGAGGAATTTGCCCAGAAACTCAGGATCAAACGTTCCCTGCTGGGAGCTTATGAAGAAGAGAGGGCAGAACCACGTATCGATGTACTGGAAGTCGTATGTGATATGTTTAAACTTACTCTTGACGACCTTTTGCGAAAGGACCTGAGTGATAACAAAGGAAATTATCTGGCTAAAAGAAGGGCCATGAAAATGGTATCCGGAAGAAGTGATATTCCTTTTGTTCCTGTAAAAGCGGCCGCCGGTTACCTGGCCGGTTATGCAGATCCGGAATTCGTGGATGAACTGAACACCTTTACCCTGCCCATGCTTGCCGGTGGAAATTACCGTGCATTTGAAATCATTGGGGACTCCATGCTGCCAACACCCAGTGGCTCGGTGATTGTAGGAGAAAAGGTTGAAAACCTGGATGAAGTCAGGAACAATGTGCCCTGTATCGTGGTATCCCGCAATGAAGGTGTGGTATATAAAAGAGTGCAGAAAAACGGCCGTCAAAAAAACAAACTCACCCTGATCAGTGATAACCCTGCCTATCATCCATACACCGTTAATGCAGATGAGATTCTGGAAATGTGGCAGGCACAAATGGTAATTTCCAAGATCAGCAGCCAGCAACGATGGGATATGAATCAGCTCAGTAATATTGTTTCTGATCTTCAGGAACAGGTGACTACCCTGAAAAAAAGAATGAACTGATTATCACTCAGCAGATTAGGGTTTTTCCTGGAATTTCCCGGCAGCCTTTAAGTGGTAGGTTTTGTCTGTTATCTTTGTAGACAGCCAATACCTGGAAATGACATTGAAGCGCTTAATCTGTATACCTCTGTTTCTGTTTTGCTTTTCTCTTCTGGCGCAGGAGAAAACACTCCCAGCTGTAAAGACCAATCAGGCTCCCCGCATTGATGGTGATCTTTCTGATGAGGTTTGGCAGAATATTGGTACCGCTACCGATTTTGTTCAAAATTATCCCGCTGCCGGTCAGCCTGCTTCAAAACAAACTATAGTAAAACTGCTGTACGATAATTCAGCTATTTATATTGCCGCATACCTCTATGATGATCCTGCACTGATCCGGAAACAAATCACCGCCCGTGATGAGGAAATGCAGAAAGATGTGGATTACTTTGCCGTTTTTTTTGATACCTATCATGATAAACAAAACGGGTTTCAATTTGTCGTCACATCCGCAAATGTTCAATCCGATGCCAGACTGGGTCCTAATCTGGGGAGCGGTGGAGGTTTTGGGGAGTTTGGTGACAAAACCTGGGACGCCGTTTGGGAAAGTAAAGTAAAGATTCATAAAGACGGCTGGTCCGTTGAAATGAAAATACCGTATATCTCGCTGCGATTTGCCCGGAAAGATGTACAGGACTGGGGTTTACAGTTTCTCCGCCTGATCCGCCGCACCAATGAAAGCTGCTACTGGAGCCCGGTGGATCCCAGCGTGAATGGTTTGGTGAATCAGTTCGGGCATTATACCGGTCTGCAGCAATTGCAACCACCCATGCGGCTGAGTTTTTCACCTTATGTATCCACCGGCTATCGGAAATCACCCGATATAGGATCAGGATTTAATAAAACAGGATTACTGAGTGGTGGGATGGATTTGAAATATGGTGTTAATGAAAGCTTTACACTGGATGCAACCTTGATCCCGGATTTCGGGCAGGTGATTTCTGATAATGTGGTGAATAATCTTTCTCCATTTGAAATCAGGTTCCAGGAGAACCGGCCTTTCTTTACCGAAGGAACTGAAATATTCAATAAAGCCGGTTTGTTTTATTCGCGCAGGGTAGGGGCTACACCAACCCGTTATAATGATGTTCGGTTCTTCGTAGCCAGCAATCCTGGTTGGGATATGATCAAAAACCCAACGACTACCCAGTTGTACAATGCCACTAAGTTTTCCGGCCGTACCAAGAAAAAACTTGGAATCGGTATCTTTAATGCGGTCACCGCTCCCGCCTATGCAAAATTACGCAATACCGTAACCGGAAAGGATTCGACCATTCAAACCGAGCCCCTGGCCAATTATAATATCCTGGTACTGGATCAGGCGCTCAAAGGCAGATCCTCAATTACTTTTACCAACACCAATGTCATACGGAATGCAGCCTCACCCGATGCCAATGTAACAGCATTGGATTTTAGTTTGTTCGATAAAAGTAATGTATATAATGTCAGGGGAACTGCGCGCTACAGTAAAGTATTTTCCGGTAACGGTACAGATGGATTCAATACCACAATCCGCTTTGCCAAAGTAAGTGGTAACTGGCAGTACAATATTCAGGGCAATGTAGAATCAGCCAATTATAATCCCCGTGATCTTGGATTTTTACAGGCACCCAATGAAGTATCGGTGAACAGTACTTTCGGTTACTATCATTTTCAGCCTTCCGGGGCATTGCTCCAGTATAATTACCGGATCAATGCCTATTACAGCAGGATGTATCAGCCGGGAGATTTTAACCGGGCGTTTATCAGGGGAACTGCTTTCTGGATATTCCGGAATTTCTGGGACGTTACACTAACAGCGGGGTATTTCCCGACAGAGAATGATTATTTCGTACTCGGTGATCCCGCTACTTACCGGCGATTTGTAAAAAGACCTTCATACGGATATGTGGAATCCAGTGGCAGTACCGACAGCAGGAAAAGATTATATGTCCGTTATTCGGCAATTGTTGCGGATTTCTTTAACTCTGCACCCAATAAAGCCTATCATGCTGTAGAAGGCGGATTTCGCTATCGATTCAGTAACCGGTTTACCCTTGATCTGTCTCATCGCCATGAAGGGGAAACGGATTATATCATTTATGCCGGAAGAGAAATCAATAACGAACCCATTGTAGCTTTTGTTGATTTTACAGATGTTACTTCCATACTCAGCGGCATTTATAATTTCACGCCCAGAGTTAATCTCACCCTCCGTGGCCGTCATTACCTGAGCCGTGTCCAATTCAACCGTTATGCCAATGTTGACCAGGATGGAAATACCATTGATAAAGCCGGCAATGCCAATTACAGTAATGTGAATGTTTTTAATCTGGATGCCTTCCTCACCTGGGATTTCAGACTTGGCAGCCGCCTGATCGCCGGTTATAAAAACTGGCTGGGGGATGAAGAAATAATCAACCCAACCGGTAAAAACAATTACCTGAATAATCTCAGAGGTACTTTCGGAAAGCGGCATGGAAATGAGTTTACCATCCGTTTTATTTATTTCCTCGATTACAACCAGCTTAGAAAAAAATCCTAGCCAATCTTTATTATTCCGGCATCTGTAGTTGCATAGGCGACTTCACCTTTTGCCGGATGCACGGTATACATGCCTGTGAACCGGCTGAAAGCCGGAAGAATACAATGAGTGTGTGTAAAATAAAAGCAGGGGAGTTTAAGGGATTGTTTGCCGGCCCCCTTCAGCACTATGCCCGGATGAATATGTCCTGAAAAAATGTACAGCTCTCCGTTTGAATTTCCTGCTTTGGATTTTTTAGTCTCGTGCCGGAATACAAAACTATTTTCCTGCAGTTCCCATTCATGTTCCTGAATAGCTGCTTCCTTGTACCAGGCGGCCTCCAGTATATCATGGTTGCCTTTTACCAGATCAATATGCAGGGAAGAAAAATCCCTTCTCCACCTGAGAAAAAGCTCCATCTCCTTATTGATTGTACTATGGGTGAAATCGCCTACAATGATCAGCCGGTTGGCTTTACACAAATAAAGCATCGCCATCAGGCGCTGCAGATCTGCCTTATAAATAGTTTGCGGCACCCCAATCCCGGCCTTTCTGAAATGCCCCGTCTTTCCCAGGTGAAGATCAGCAATAATCAGGGTTGAAGTTTCTTCCCAAAAGAGGCAGCGCTCCGGAAAAACCCAAAAGGTATTGTCTGCAATAATATGTGGTAAGGGGTTTTGCATACCGGAAGCAAATATAGAAGTTGCAGTGAATGATGAAGCATCTCATTTGCCGATGATTTGAAATTCATTCATTTTTTCCCCGCATTCATTTGCTGTTGCATCCGCCGGACCCGGTCTTCCAGTTTTTCCGAAGACAAATCCTCCCGCATACTATCCACCTTGATTGGAAAACAAAACGGGGTGAGTCTTTCCGGAAAGCAGAGCCGGATTGTTGATTGCTGAATTCTTTCCAGCATATCCCTTAAACGGACTTCTTCCATTTGCTGATCCAGTACCTCCTGATAGGATTGCCGCAGCAGCAGATTCTGCGGATCATATTCCGTGAATACATTAAAAAGGAGCGAAGCAGATGACTGCAAGTGCCGGGCCTTCTTTTTTTCACCGGGCATTCCCTGAAATATCAACCCGCCGATTACCGCCACATCCCTGAATTTGCGACGGGCCATTTCGGTATTATTCACACTCCGCTGAATATCGTTGAGCAGATCATCCGGTGTAAACAGTTCGTAAACATTGCTGTCATCTACCGGAATCGGCTGATCACTCAGCAACTCAAAACCATAATCATTCATGGCAAATGAAAAACTGATTGGCCTGATCTTACTGATCCGGTAAGCGAGTATGGCCGCCATGGCTTCATGCACCAGTCTGCCTTCAAAAGGATAGACAAACAGATGAAAGCCGTCTTCTGTTTCAATCTGTTCGATCAGTAATTCATTTTCTTTAGGAACAATAGATAATTGCTGTTGCAATGCTGCTAAAGGTTCCAGTGCCTTGATCTCTGCTTCTGATGACAACGGATCCCCGCTCAGCTCATTCAGTGTTTGTCTCAGAATTTTTCCCAGATTGGCGCTCAGCGGCATCCTTCCCCCGGTCCAGCTTGGTACAATTGCTTTTTTCTTATCTGATTTACGCACCAGGGCCGTCATTTCCTTGATCAGTACAAATTCAAGATTCCTTCCGGCCAGTGTAAACACATCACCCGGATTCAGCCGGGAGATAAAATATTCTTCAATCACCCCCACATAGCCACCGCTGACAAATTTTACCTTCATCATTGAATCACTTACAATCGTACCGATATGCATCCGGTGCCGCATGGCCAGTTTCCGGTTCCGGATCCGGTACAGCCCATCTTCCACTTCCACTTTTCTGAATTCATCGTATTGTCCCATGGCCACACCCCCTTCTGTAATAAAATGAAGGATCTGCTGCCATTCATTTTCCTGCAGATCACGGAAACAATAAGTGCTGCGGATTTCCTTAAAAACGGCAGCGGGGTAAAATCCATCAGAGATCGCCAGTGTATTGAGGTATTGAATCAATACATCATAACATAATAGTTGAGGCGGACGGCTCTCCACCGTTTGCGTATCCAGTGCTTTTTTCAGTGCAGCCGCTTCCAGTAACTCCAATGAATGAGTGGGCAAAAAATAAATACGGCTGATGGCATCCGGGCTATGACCACTTCTGCCAGCTCTTTGCAGAAAACGGGCTACTCCTTTGGGTGAACCAACCTGTATCACGGTTTCCACCGGACGAAAATCAACACCCAGATCAAGACTGGCTGTACAGACCACTGCTTTGAGATTGCCGCTATGCAGGTTGTCTTCAATCCAGGTTCTGAGTTCCCTGTCAATCGAGCTATGATGAAGAGCAATGGAACCTGCCAGTTCCGGACAAACTGACAACAGGGTTTGGTACCAGGTTTCACTCATGCCCCTGGTATTGATAAAAATGAGCGTGGTCCTGCTTTGTTGAATAATAGGAATGAGTTTATGCGCGAGTTTTATCCCCAGATGACCGGCCCAGGGATATTTTTCTATTTCATCGGGGAAGACTGATTCCACCTCGATGGACTTTCTGATGCCGGCTTTAACTATTACTCCTGCTGTATTTAAGGCTGACAGGATTACTTCTTTGGCTTCATCCAGATTACCAATTGTGGCAGAAATGCCCCAGATCATTGGAGGTGGACCACCTGCTGCAAGTTGCAGATGAATGATTCTGGAAAGCGCCAGTTCCACCTGTACTCCTCTTTTGCTTCCCAGTAATTCATGCCACTCATCCACCGCAATGATTTTTAATGGCTGAAAAATTTCCGGATAATTTTTCTGTGCTAATAAAAGATGAAGGCTTTCAGGCGTAATGATCAGTACTTCGGGCATTTGTTTTTTCTGTCTTGCCCTTTCAGCAGTATCAGTATCCCCGTTCCTGATACCGACTTTCCATTGCAAGCCCAGTTCTGTAATGACTTCTTCCATGGCTCTGCCGATGTCTTTAGCCAGGGCCCGAAGGGGAGTAATCCATAATAATTGTAATCCTGATTTTTTAAGGGTGCGGTAATTTTCCGGATGTTCGTTGATAAAATTGATGAGGGCACCGAGAAATACAGCGAAGGTCTTTCCGCATCCGGTGGGGGCATTCACCAACCCGCTATCGCCTGCTGCTATATATTGCCAGGACTCTTGCTGGAATAAAAAAGGCTTAAAACCTTTTGTTTCAAGCCAGCGCTTAATGACGGTATACCCTGCTGAGTGCTGCACTGCAATAAGATGAAAATGAAGGTAGGGAATTAAACAGGATTCAGTAAATACCCTTTAATACCCCGTCCTGCCATTTGAGAAAGTACAGTTTTTTATTTTCAAAATAATCAAGGGTCATGTTCTGCTTGTTCAATACAGGTTGCACATCATAATCAGTAAATACTTTATTGAGACGACTGCTGATATTGGACGTGAAATCCGACCTGTATTGCTGAAGCAGTTTCACATATTTCCAGGTCACTTCATACCCGCGGAAAACCATATCACTCGGCCGGGCATACATGTCCTTATTAAAAAAGGCGATAATACCCTGGCTCACTTTATCCATCTTGGCATTGTAAAAAGGAGTGCTGTAGATGATCTCAATCCCTTTGTATTCTGATTTATTAAAGTCACGGATATTATCCCAGGTAGGCATTCCCATGACCGTAGAAAGATATTTCTGCTTTTTGAGTGCAGCCAGTTGCTGCACCAGTCTTTTGCCAAACACTTCATCCAGGCTACCGGCGAGGCAAAGGGTGATGTTTGTGGTGTCCAGATAGGGTTTCAATTGATTGATGGTAAAACTATCGGTCAGGTCCACGTACTTGTATTTGAGCGGAACGGCCACCGTGCTTTTTCCAAAATCATCCAGATAGCCTTTGATCCGGTCTTCCAACTGGCCTTTTTTCCGGAATATAATGATGGGATTCAGGGCATAATACTTTTGGAGATAACGGTAAATCCCTTCGCACTGGGTACGGAGCGTGGGGTTGAGTACCACATAAAAAGGATTACCAGTGATGCCTCCATCGTTAGGCATATTCACATTGATCACCGGGATATTTCTTTTCAGTCCGGCATCTGCAAATAATTTTATTTCAGAAGAAGTACAATAAGTGATGATAAACGATACACTATCCAGTTCTTTCCGGTTCAGTTGTTCAGGAAGCGTTTCAGTTGCCGAACGGGTATCATAAATAAATACTTCCAGCGGCAGTTTTTCATCATTCAGTGAATCCAGTGCCAGCTTTACACCTTCATAGAATTCAAGTCCCGGACTGATATATTTCGGGAAACTGTTTTTGGCAAAACGGTATTCTCCGGCTGCATCAAATGCAGAATCCAGGTATAATGGAGAGAAAACGGCAATCTTCAAACTGCCGGAACCCGACTGCCCACTGCTTTGCAGAAAGCCCATCAGTAGTAAACCGGCCATCCAGATTTTTATGCGCATAGCGATCTGTTCTTTTTAAATTAATTTGTCAGCACAGTCCGGATACTTATTCCCACTCAATCGTTGCCGGTGGTTTACTGCTGATATCGTAGACCACCCGGTTGATACCTCTCACATTGTTGATGATATCGCTGGACACATTGGCCAGAAAATCATAAGGGAGGTGAGCCCAGTCTGCCGTCATTCCGTCCACACTGGTCACGGCCCTTAAGGCTACCGTGTATTCATAGGTTCTTTCATCACCCATCACCCCCACACTTTTCACAGGCAGTAAGATAGCACCTGCCTGCCAAACAGTTGCATATAAATTGTTATCCTTTAGTGCCTGAATATACAGATGGTCCGCCTGCTGCAATAACTGTACCTTTTCTTCGGTCACTTCTCCCAAAATACGGATGGCGAGGCCCGGACCCGGAAAAGGGTGACGATCAATCATTCCGGCAGGTATTCCCAGTTCCCGGCCTACTTTCCTTACCTCATCTTTGAACAGGGAACGGAGGGGTTCCACCAGTTCCAGATGCAGGTGATCAGGGAGGCCTCCGACATTGTGATGAGATTTGATGGTAACTGAAGGGCCATGCACCGAAACACTTTCGATCACATCGGGGTAAATCGTTCCCTGACCGAGTAATTCCACCCCGGCCACTTTTTTGGATTCTTCCTGGAAAACATCAATAAAAAGGCTGCCGATTATTTTTCTTTTTTCTTCCGGTTCAGTCTTGCCCGCGAGTTTGGTGTAAAACCTTTCTTTGGCATCAATGCCTTTTACATTCAGTCCGATGGTAGCATAAGTGTCCAGTACATGTTGAAACTCATCTTTCCGCAGCACTCCGTTATCAACAAAAATGCCGTAGAGGTTTTTGCCAATAGCCCGGTGAATCAGGGTAGCGGCCACCGTTGAATCCACCCCGCCGCTCAGTGCCATGATTACTTTGCGGTCACCGATTTGCTTCTTCAATGCTTCCACTGTATCAGTAATAAAATGCGCCGGTGTCCAATCCTGCGAACAACCGCAGATTTTAACCAGGAAATTGCGCAGTACTTTTTTACCTTCTTTGGAATGGTAAACTTCCGGGTGAAACTGCACCCCATATAATGCATTGGTTTCGTTTCCGGATTTCCGGAATGCAGCTACCGGGATACTTTCTGTGTTGGCCAGCAGTTCAAAGCCTGCCGGGAGTTCTTTAATGGTGTCGCTATGACTCATCCAGACCTGACTATCTGCCACCACATCATCAAAGAGAATATCCGCTTTCAATTGCTTCAGCATGGCCCTGCCGTATTCTCTTTTGTTGCTTTTGGCAACCAGGCCACCGAATTTTTTGGCAGTAAGCTGGGCACCGTAACAGATTCCCAGTACGGGAACTTTTTCAATAAATGCCCGGATATCAGAATCGGGCGCTCCTTCTTCATTTACTGAACAGGGAGAACCGGAAAGAATGATGCCTTTCAGACCCGGTTCGAAATCAAAAGGTTTATGATAGGGAATGATTTCGCAGTAGACATTGGCTTCCCGTACGGCCCGGGCAATGAGTTGTGTGTACTGGGAACCATAATCGAGAATCAGGATTTTTTCACTCATGTTGATGGGATTATACTGCCCTAAAGATGGCGCGAAGGTAAAAAATCTGGGGTAGTTTGCCGTTAAAGAGCTGAAACCCTTTGCTGTTAAAGGTTACAGCCATTTTAGCTGGCTTGTAACCCCTGACCCGGCCCCTGCGTCTTATCCATTGTTCCCGTAAATAACCTGTAGCTTTGACCATCAAATCAACAATTATGAAGTCCCTTTTTTTCAGCCTGCTTGCCTTGCTTTTTGTATTGAGCTCCTGCGATTTTGCCCGCGATAAGATTCGGGGAAACGGGGACATAAAAGAGGAGTCCAGGAAAGAAACTGGGTTTAGCGGGGTTCAGGTCAGCGGTGCTATTCAGGTGTATGCGCGACAGGATTCAGGATGGGCTGTGAAATTGGTGACAGATGCCAATCTTCTTCAACATATTGAAACTTTTGTGGAAGGTCAAACCCTTGTCATCCGGCAGGAAGAAGGAACAAATCTGCATCCAAGTTCCTCGATCAAAGTATATATCAGCAGCCCTTCTTATACAGCATTTAATATATCCGGTGCCTGTGAAGTGAATACGGAGAACAGATTGAGTGCTGCTGGTTCTATTACCCTTGAGCTCAGCGGAGCCAGCAAAGCAGAAATGGATCTGAAATCGCCATTGATCAGTGTGGATCTTTCCGGTGCCAGTGTGGCCCGGCTTCGTGGTGAAACCCGCGATCTCGATATTGACGCCGCAGGAGCATCAAAGGCTTTATGTTACAATCTCCCCAGTGAAAAGGCAACCGTTAGTTTATCCGGAGCCTGCAACGCAGAAGTCATGGCCAGCG
Organism: Chitinophagaceae bacterium; assembly: GCA_035439185.1. Lineage (GTDB taxonomy): Bacteria > Bacteroidota > Bacteroidia > Chitinophagales > Chitinophagaceae > JJ008. The sequence goes on along the minus strand of DAORJS010000051.1, from coordinate 1,842 downwards.
TTCAATTAAAAGCAGATGCCAGTGGTGCCAGTCATATCCGGTATAAAGGAAGTCCGGAAGTCAATCAGTCGGTAAGTGGTGCTGGGTCGGTAACCAAAGAGTAATAATCAATACCAGGATCAGTCTGCTTCAATGTAAGTCTGTTTGTGTTTGGCAAATGGATGATTGGTAAGACTTCCCCGACGAAGTCCCGCCATATTCCTGTTGCCGGATTTAGGATGATGATGAAGCCGGACTCGGCTGCACAACAATCACAACGCCACATACCTCACCGTAATCCTGATATCCCGGTTCCTTCCCTTGTCATCCGTACAGGAAATTTTCAGAGGCCCTTCAGTGGGAACAAAAAACTGCTTTTCCTTTGGATCGCTGGTTTTGTAAAATTTGTTATTGATATACCAATACACTTTATTGACATCATTCGCTGTCTTGCAAATTAACTGAAGCGGCTCCGGATCTTTTTTATTGATCAGGTATTCCGTTCCGTTAACAGGCGACTGGATCACCGGTGCCGCTCCCTTAAAGATTACTTCACAGTCGGGATTATGCGGTGGTATTTTTATATATGCGATCCGGTTTTCATCCAGCCAGCTTTGCATCTCCGGTTCCACCACCTTAAACCATTTCTTTTTATAACCCGCCGGGGGTACACAGCTATTACAATAGGATATTTTCTCATTGGCACTGACCAGCACTTCCTGCCGGTTATCACAGACACGGGTAGCCGAAATCAACGGAATAAAATAATCAGTGACCAGATTCGTACAATGATCCGCCGGTAATAAGCCGGTTTCACTGCAAACTTTACGGATATCACAATCTGCCGGTTGTTTGAACCAGGCTTCATCACTGTCGTAATCAATCGTATTAAAAATTTTGAACAGGAGTGGCGTGGCAGTATTGGCACCGCTGAGATCCGCAGCTCCCTGTCCGGAAAAATTACCGGCCCAAACCCCCACGGTGAAACGGTTATTATATCCAATACTCCAGGCGTCCTTACGCCCATAACTGGTGCCCGTTTTCCAGGCAATTTTTGGCATACGTTCCGTGGCCGTCCAGTTCAAAGGGAAATCCGGCCGGTTGATACGGGAAAGAATATCATTGATCATATAATTAGCAGCCGGACTCAGCAATTGAAAAGAAGATTGCAGACTGTCTTTTGAAGTATAGGAGGGCAGCCGGAATTGTCCGTTATGGGCAAAAGCAGCAAACAGCGCCGTCAGTTCTTCCAGCGTAGTACCACAACCACCCAGGATCATCGACAATCCCAGTTTACGCCGGTCCTTTTGAATTTGTTTAAAATGACAGGCCGATAATTTATTAATCAGCTGCTCATGTCCCAGTAAACGAAGTCCCTTCACTGCAGGAATATTCAATGAGTGTTCCAATGCATATTCCACTGTTACATACCCATTGAATTTATCATCATAGTTTTCGGGAGCATAGCCATCATAATTCACGGCAACATCCGTCATCACAGTTTTGGGAGTGAGCAGGCCTTCGTCAAAACAAAGTCCGTATAATAATGGTTTCAGGGTACTCCCCGGTTGCCGAATCGCAGCAGCTCCGTTTACCTGTCCTCCATCCAGGGTATCCAGGAAGCCGGAAGATCCTACATAGGTAATGACCCGGTTGGTTTGGTTGTCAATGATGACCACAGCCGCATTCCGGATATTTTTCAGCCGCTGACCCCTGATATAATCCTCCACCAGCTTCTCGGTTTTAAGCTGGGTATTGAGGTTGATATGAGTTTGAATAATATCACCTCCCTGTTTTTTCAGCCGGTAGGATAAATGTGGAATATAATGCGGCACGACCCCTCTCCGTGCATGGAGTGGTTCT
>DAORJS010000050.1:5335-13306 GCA_035439185.1 Chitinophagaceae bacterium | reverse complement strand
AAACGCTTTGCCATGGCCGGGGCATCTTTCTTTCCTCTTTCATTCAAAGGGCGGTCAATATCATCCAGACCTGGATTACCCCAATCACTTTTGGCATGTCTGACCAGTATCAGCTGTTTCATTGTAATTAATTTGATTTAACTTGAAACGATCTCAAAAGTCGTTGATTCAGGTGATGTCATGCCGGGCCCGACCTGACATCTATTGGGAATACGAATCCAAAGAAAGATACCGGTCCATAGGACTCCTTTGGAGGTCGTGCCCGGTATGACGCAAAACGACTTTTGAGATATCTTCTAATACCCCCGTACATTCTTTCCTTCCATATAATTCATGAAGGCCTTGTTCACCACTTTGTTGCCACCACGGGTGGGATAGTTACCGGTAAAATACCAGTCGCCCAGGTTATTCGGACAGGAACGATGCAGGTCTTCAATGCTCTGGAAAATCACATCCACCGGTGTTTGCAATCCGGGTGGCGTGATCAGCTGGGCAATCTTGGCAGAAATCTCTTCGGTAGTAAAGAGTTTATATAATTGCTTCACCACATTTTCTGAATCCAGCAGGTGATTGCGTTGCAATTCCCTGCATTTTTCATGGAGGTCTTTCAGGCAATTGTCCATGCCCCTTTCCTTTGCCAGGCTCACAGCCGCATTGAAGGCAATAAAATCACCCATCTTGCTCATGTCAATTCCATAACAATCGGGATAGCGGATCTGCGGAGAAGAAGAGACGATGACAATTCTTTTGGGTTTCAGTCTGGCCAGCATCCGGATAATACTTTCCTTTAAAGTGGTCCCTCTCACAATCGAATCATCAATCACCACCAGGGTATCTTCACCGGCTCTTACAGTTCCGTAAGTAATATCATATACGTGCTGCACCATTTCATTCCGGCTGGCATCTTCGGTAATAAAAGTGCGCATCTTTACATCCTTGATCGCAATCTTTTCAATCCGGATCCGCCGCTGGATCATTTCACTCAGTTTCTCTTCATCAAAATCCTTTCCCCAGCTGAGGATACGTTCAATCTTCACCCGGTTCAGGTAATCTTCCATTCCCTTGAGCATGCCATAAAAAGCAGTCTCGGCTGTATTGGGTATAAAGGAGAAAATAGTATTCTTCAGATCGTGCTGAATCGCATTCAGTACCTGTTCGCTCAGGTTATAACCTAACGCTATTCTTTCCCGGTAAATCTTTTCATCGCTGCCTCTTGAAAAATAGATGCGTTCAAAGCTACAGGCCTTTCGTTCCTTGGGTTCCAGTATCTGTGCGATTTCGATCTCCCCCCTTTCATTTACAATCAGGGCCTGACCGGGCATCAGTTCCTGTACTTCGTTTTCCCCTACATTAAAAGTGGTGCGGATAGCGGCTCTTTCAGAAGCAGCCACCACTACTTCATCGTTGATATAATAATAAGAAGGACGGATACCATGGGCATCACGGAACACAAAACCAATACCGTTACCGGTTAATCCTCCCACATGAAAACCACCATCGAGATAGGGCAGGGTTTTCTTCAGCACCTTTTTAATGTCCATCCCTTGCGGAGAGGCTTCATCTTCCTTACAAAGAAATGTATGCATCAGTTCGATCATCGCAGCGAGATCACTGAAACGCACATTTTCATTGGGTTCTTTTCCCACCATGGAAAACAGTTCATCTGAATTCACAATATTGAAATTACCGGCCAGGGCCAGGTTTCTGGTGGGGATGGTATCGCGGTTGATAAAGGGGTGACAGTATTCCAGTTTATTCTTGCCCTGGGTACCATACCGCAGGTGACCCAGCATCAGTTCTCCCAGAAAGTTTACATGGCCTTTCATCAGGCCCGGATGATTCTTGATATCCGGATGGTATTGGGTGAGTTCTTCAATTTCTTTGCCCACTCTTTGAAAGATATCGGCAATGGCCTGGGGCGCATTGCTGCGCATCCGGTTCATAAAAGGATAACCCGGCTCCACATTCAGCTTTACCGTAGCCAGGCCGGCGCCGTCCTGCCCGCGGTTATGCTGTTTTTCCATGAGCAGGTACAGCTTGTTAAGCCCCCACAACACGGTTCCATACTGTTGCTGGTAATACGAGAAAGGTTTTCTTAAGCGGATGAATGCAAGGCCGCATTCATGTTTAATCGGATCGCTCATGCAGGGCGCAAAGGTAGGTCATAAATGCTTTCAGCTGTATTAAATATCAACCTTCTTCCAGCGGGGCCGGTATGTTCACCGTTATGGTACAACCCTGACCCGGGGCAGATGAAATCTGAACCCGCCCATCATAAAGTGCAGCCCGGTTAACGATATTATTCAGACCCATTCCCTTTTTATGTTGTTGAGGATCAAAGCCCTGTCCATTATCGCTGATACTCACCTGGATCTGCTCCGCATCCGATAACAGCGATATCGAAATTTTCTGCGCTCTGGCATGGCGGATAATATTGTTCACTTGTTCCTGAATAATCCGGAAAATCATGAGTTTCATACTTTCAGGAATACCTGATTCGTCGAAATGCGGGTGCAGGAAATCAATCTGGAAAGAGTGGGTTCTTTTCAATGCATAACAGAGATCCTGTACCGATTCCACCAGGCCGATATCTCCCAGGGTAGGTGGCACCAGTGATTGAGACATCTGTCTGATCTCCTGTACAATTTCTGCCAGATTTTTCTCAGCCAGGTCAACCATTTCCCTGGCTTCTCCGGTGGCTTTGTCACGGGCCACTTCCAGATAGAGCCGGGTGGTGGTCAGGTGTTGATTGATATTATCATGCAGTTCTTTCCCGATTTCCTGTCTTTCCTTCTCCTGACCGTCTATGGTGGCCTGTGTAATCAGCTTTTGTTTCTGAATTTCCTGTTCGGTCAGTTGCTGGGCCATTCTTTTTTGCTCTGTGATATCGGTGAAGGAACAAACCACATTGATGAGATGCTGATCACCGTCAAATACCGGCTCTGCATTTACCAGTAACCATACACGGTCCTGCGTCCGGGGCCGGTACACCCCCATCACCACATCTCTCACCGGTTTACGGGTTTTGATGGACATTGGTACCGGGTGGGTATCGCCGGGGAAGGGACTGCCATCATCATGAATCACATTCCATTCCGGATCAAATGAAGTTTTTCCCAGCAACTGATCTTCTGTCAATCCCAGTAAATCCAGGGCAGCCTGGTTACAAACCAGCATTTCTGATTGTTCGTTCTGAAGGATCACGCCGAGCTTCAGGTCATGAATCAGACTACGGAACCGCCTTTCGCTTTCCTTTAACCGGTCTTCAATCATTTTCCGTTTGGTATCATCAGTGAAATAAATCACCATGCTCTTCAATACCGGATCATGCAAAAGGTTATGACCACGGATAGTACACCAAACCCATCCCCGTTCCGCATGGTAAAGGCGGGCTACAAGGAAATTGATTGTTGAATCCTTATTTACTTCTTTTTGAAAGGCAATCATTGCATTTGGACGATCTTCCGGATGAACAAAATCCAGAATATTTTTGCCCAGTAGTATGGAGGTTTCATAACCCGAAAGATGGAATACTGAAGGTCCGCAATATGTGACTTTACCCGTAATATCGGTCAGTACAATCCCATCAAGTGAATTAGCTGCCAGGCTGCGGAAAAACTGTTCACTCTGCTGCAATTGCTCTTCAATCTGTTTTCTTTCCGTGATATCCTTACCCACTCCCATCATTCCGGTGGGTTCGCCTTTTTCATTTCTTAACAATGAAATGGTATGCAGCAGGTACCTTGTTTTCCCATCAGAACCCGGAAAAGAAATCTCACCTCTCCAGATTCCTTCGTCTTTCACGATGGCAAAAACCTGTTCATTGGTAAAGGGATGATAATTGGTGGAAATAACCTGACGATAAGGCTTGCCGATCGTTTCACTGGCGTTGATACCCGTTAGCTTTTCGGCCACCCCGTTCCAGGATGTCACCTCCCTGTTCATATTTACAGTAACAATAATATCCGTTACATTATCCAGCAAAGCGGCCTGAGCACGGAATCTTCTTTCACTATTGATCAGTGCCTGTTCGGTTTTTTTCCGGAGGGTATCATCATAGAGGTAAATCACCATTCCCCTGATATAAGGATTGGAAAAGAGATTATGTCCCCTTACAATACACCAGACCCAATGGCCCAGCTCGTGACGTAGCCGCACTGAAATATAAGACCGGCGGTTCCCATTCATTACATCCGTAAAGGCATCCAATGCCAATTGCTGATCATCGGGGTGGGTAAAATCAATGGTATTCTTACCAATAGCAAATTCGGGGGAGTATCCGAAAATGGTGGTAATGGACGGAGAAGCGAATTGTATCACTGCATTACTATCGGTAATTAATACACCATCCAGTGAGTTGACAAAAAGATTACGGTAAAAAAGTTCGCTTTCTTTCAACTTCTCTTCCGTGGCTTTCTTTTCTGTAATATCTATTCCGGTTCCGATAATTGAAATCCTTTCACCTTTTTCATCCACTAAATATGAAGCTGTATGCAATACTGTTTTCTTTACTCCATACCGGTTCACAAAAGAAATTTCTCCCTGCCAGTTCCCTTTTTCTGCAAGGATAGCGGCCACTTCTTCGGAAGTAAAAGGACTATAGTCCAGTCGGGTCACTTCGCCCAGGAATTTTCCTTTTACTTCTTCCTCCGTAAATCCCACCACCTGTTCAGCCCTTTTGTTCCAGCTCTCAATGATATAATTCAAATCACAGGTAATAATGAGATCAAATACACTGCTCAGGGCTACGGACTGCCGCTGCAGGGCTTCCAGCATGGTACGGCCTGCGCTATTATCATAAAAATAAACCACCAGCATTCCCACTGCAGGGTTATCCATCATATTGACAGCCCTGACCACACACCAGACCCAGTCGTCGGTTTTTTTCAGCAGACGTAAATGAACAAAGGTGGGTTGGTTGGTATAAGACATTTCATTCTGAAAGGCCAGTTGTGCCGTTTCCAGATCTGCGGTATGGACATAAGAAAAAACAGAGGTTCCGGTCACTTCTGCGGGATCATAGCCCAGCACTTTGGTTACAGTAGGAGCCGAAAAACGGATGATACCCTGATCATCTGTGAGTACAATACCATCCTGCGCTTCTGCAATCAGATTCCGGTAAAACTCCTCGCTGTGTTGCAACTTTTCTTCCACGACTCTTTTGCCGGTAATATCTTTTCCTGTACTGATATAGCCAGTAATTTGTCCGCAGGTATCGCGTATCAAACTGCCGGTTACAAATACAGTAAGATGCTTGCCAAACCGGTTTACAATACTCAACTCCCCTTTCCAGTTTCCTTTCTCATTAATTTCTTTATATATTTTTTCCCCGGAACCATCAGGGTAGCTGATCTGAAGCAATTCCGCCATTTTTTTTCCGATGGCTTCCTTTTCGCTGTACCCGTATAACTGTTCAGCAGTTTTATTCCAACTCGCAATTTTATTATTGCTGTCCAGCGAAATAATGATATCCGAAACATTTTCCATCAGCAAGGCCAGGTAACGGTTTTTTTCTTCCGCTTCCCGTTGTCCGGTGATATCCTGCTGTGTGCCCCAGACTGAAGTAACCAGTCCGTTTTCCACCAGCCCCTCCATACTGTTTCTGAAATATTTTATACGCCCATACCGGTCAAATTCCCGGGTCTCTACTGTTGTTGTTTTAAACCGGTTTTTTATAAACTGCCGGAATCCGGCCACTCTTTGATGATCAGAAAAATCAATGAGTTCTTCCAGTCTGGTCCCCAGCAATTCTTCCGCTTTTTCATAGCCATACATCCGGGCCATATTATCATTGCATTCTGCCAGTTTTGAATGAGTTCTCCAATAAGCTATTATTTTGGCAGGGTCATCATTAACCGAAACTGGCTGATCTGAATCAAAACGCCATAACCCTTCGGTGGTTTGTTCATAGGCTTTCCGCACATCTGCCATTTTTCCTGCCATTCCACCAATCATTGAAACCGCACTGTTCAGCAAAATACCGGTGGCCTGCACCTGCTCCTCACCTGTTATACTGGAACATCGTGAAAATTCAAAAGCTACAGCATGCGGAATTCCTCCGGCAGATCTGATATTCAAATCAGCAGACACTATCCCGTTTTGTTGCCTGCATTGATCCAAAACGATTTTTAAGGCCGGGGGATCCAAAAAAAATGAATTCAGCTGATCGGGTGAAGGATGGCCGGAAAAAGCAAAAGACATGAGCCGCGGATTGATATAAATAAGCCGGCCATTTCCGTCTGCAAGGAAATAGAAAAACCTGTCAGAATAAGCGAAATATTCTTTCAGGCAGGGAATATTCAATCGACTTGATTCAATCATTACTAAACAGCAGCCCTGTAAAATTAGCTGATTATTAAATTCGGGGCTGATTTAAAATGAGGTGGTCTTAAACTGTATTATAAAAGAAATTGCCACAAAGACTCGAAGACACAAAGTTATATTTCATAATTTTTTGTGTCTTTGAGCCTTTGTGGCAAAAAAATACTTCGGAAACAGCTGCGCTATACAAATATTCTTAAGTACCGTCAGAATCCTTTTTTATCAGTGCTGAATTTCTGCAGCTGAGGACATTCCGCGGCAGTAGCCGGATCAATCATGACATAATAGGTTGGCACTTTTTCCTGAATCCATTTTTCCAGCACTTTGGCTTTTTTCTCTTCCAGCGCGAAAGTGGAAATACGGCTATAATCATCATGCATATTCATGCGATGAGGCTCTGTTTTTGATTTCAGGTACACGATCCGTACCCCTTTCTTTCCCTGCTCGCCTTCAAAAGCAACAGGTGCTGAGATATCACCCACTTTCATCTTATTCAGCATCCCCACCATTTCCTTATCCAGCATATCAATGGTTACAAAAGTAGATCCATCACGACCGGTGATAAAGGGCCCGGCATATTTGGCGGCCTCATCATCACTGTACCGGGCAGCAGCTGCATTAAAGCTCATGGTATTACCGGTTACTTTTACCCTGATGGTATCCAGTTTGATTTTCGCCTGTTTGATTTCCTCATCCGTTACCGGAGGCACCCGGAGAATGTGACGCACAACTGCATCATCTCCGTTTCTTTTTACCACCTGAATCAGATGATAGCCGAATTTGGATTTAACCGGAGCAGAGATCTCTCCTTCTTTTAAACGAAATGCGGTGGAAAGGAATACCGGGTCCCAGGTTTTTTCATTGCGGTTGACTTCATATTGACCGCAACGATCCTTACTGCCCGGGTCTTCTGATACTGTTTTAGCCAGCTGACAAAAATCGGTTGCTTTATTTTCGAGCTGTTTCCTGTAATTCAGCATTTCCCCCATCACATATTCTTCAATTTCACGGGAGGCCTTGGGGTATAGTATAATCTGACCGATTTCCAGTTCGGTTTCATAATAAGGCAGACTGTCCTTCGGGATTTTATCAAAAAAGGCTTTTACTTCCGTAGGCGTGATCCTTACATTTTCTACAATCTTCCGCTGCATGGCACTGGCCAGTTTCTGTTCCTTCACAGAAGGTCTTGCATCATCCTTGATCTGGTACACGGTTTTCCCCGCAACTTCTTCCAGGGCCTGCTGGCTGCCGAGCTGGTTGATATAATAACGGACTTTTTGTTCAAGTTCTGCTTCTACTTCATCATCGGTAACCGGCAATGAATCTTTTTCAGCCTGCAGCATCAGAATTTTAGACACCACCGCCTGTTCCATCAGCATACAAAAACCATTCTCCGGCACCTGGCCACCCTGGCGTTGAATATCCAATAATGAATTCTGGATATCAGATTCCAGGATGATACGATCCCCCACCACACCGGCAATTTTATCGATGGAAATTTTCTGTGCCTGCGCGCTGGCCGCAAAATCAAAGGCAATTAACAGCAGAAAGGCAAGAGCCCATTTATTAATAGTACGCATAAATTCAAAAATACTTTTCCCTTTGCCGATTCGGGAGGGGAAAAGGGTATTTAACAAAAGTTTGATGAGG
>DAORJS010000050.1:0-5235 GCA_035439185.1 Chitinophagaceae bacterium | reverse complement strand
GTGTATTCCCCACTCGTCACTAGCTACTCGCCTCTCGCCGAACCCCACTCGCCACTCCCCACTAGCCACTCCCCCTTATAAAGTTCTCTTCACTTCCTCTTCCTCATAAGCCTCCACCACATCACCAACTTTGTAATCGCTGAAATTCTTGATGGTCAGACCGCATTCCATACCTGCCTGAACATCCTTTGCATCGTCTTTGAAACGTTTCAGGGATCCCAGTTCGGCCACACTGCCTGCAGCAGGATAAATCACGATACCATCGCGGATCAGGCGGATTTTTGAATCACGCTTGATCTTTCCATCCATCACATAACATCCGGCCACGGTTGCTTTATCAAATTTGAAAACTTCTCTGATCTGTACGTTGGCAATGATCTTCTCCTGTACTTTCGGTTCCAGCATTCCCTCCATCGCACTCTTCACTTCCTCGATAGCATTATAGATGATGGAGTACATCTTGATCTCGATACCGGCATTCTCTGCCAGGCGGGATGCCTGCAGGGAAGGACGCACGTTAAAGGCGATCACGATGGCATCAGATGCTTCAGCCAGCACAATATCACTTTCGTTGATTTGTCCAACTCCCTTATGAATCACACTCACCACAATTTCATCGGTGGACAGTTTCTGTAATGAGTCACTCAGGGCTTCTACCGATCCGTCCACATCACCCTTGATGATCACTTTCAGTTCTTTGAAACTTCCCAGTGCCAGACGGCGACCGATCTCATCCAGTGTAATGTGTTTCTTGGTGCGGATACCCTGTTCGCGCAGGATCTGTGCCCGGCGGTTGGCGATTTCCTTGGCTTCCGCCTCATCCTCATATACTTTGAATTTTTCACCTGCCTGCGGGGCACCGTTCAGACCCAATACAACAGCAGGTGCAGAAGGTCCGGCTTTCTCTTCTTTTTTATTTCTTTCATTGAACATGGCCTTCACCCTTCCGTAGTACTGACCACTCACGATCAGGTCACCCGGATGCAGGGTTCCGTTCTCCACCAGCAGGGTGGCCACATAACCACGGCCCTTATCCAGTGAGGCTTCAATGATGGTACCGCTGGCTTCCCGGTTGGGATTGGCTTTCAGATCCAGTATTTCTGCTTCCAGTAATACTTTTTCCAGCAGTTTGTCAATATTCAGTCCTTTCTTGGCAGATATCTCCTGGCTCTGGAACTTACCACCCCATTCTTCCACGAGGATATTCATCTGAGAAAGCTGTTCATATATTTTCTGTGAATTGGCGCCATCCTTATCAATCTTGTTGATGGCAAAGATCATGGGTACACCGGCGGCCTGCGCGTGGCTGATGGCCTCACGGGTTTGTGGCATCACCGCATCATCCGCGGCCACCACAATCACAGCGATATCGGTTACCTTGGCACCCCTTGCACGCATGGCCGTAAAGGCTTCGTGACCTGGCGTATCCAGGAAAGTGATCTCTTTTCCGTTTTGCAGTTCCACCTGATAGGCACCAATGTGCTGGGTAATTCCTCCGGCCTCACCGGCTACCACATTGGCATTCCGGATATAGTCGAGCAAGGAGGTTTTACCGTGGTCAACGTGACCCATGATGGTTACAATCGGAGAGCGGTGAACCAGTTCATCTTCACTGTCTTCATCATCATACTCCTCTTCCATTTCCATCTGCTTCTCCATATCAATGAACTCCACATCAAACCCGAATTCGCTTGATACGAGTTCAATTACCTCTGCATCCAGCCGTTGGTTAATTGATACCATGATGCCCAGACTCATACACTTACTGATCACTTCTGCAAAGCTCACATCCATCAGGTTGGCCAGTTCACTCACGCTGATGAATTCGGTCACCTGCAGTTTGTTATCATCTGCTGCATCACCCATCGCATCGGCGGCTTCCTGTCTTCTTTCCCTGCGGAGTTTGGCTTTCAGGCTCTTTCCACGGCCACCGGCACCGGCCAGTTTAGCCTGGGTTTCCCTGATTTTTTCCTGAATCTCTTTTTCATCAATCAGTTTATCTTCCCGTTTACCACGGTTATCTCTGCGGTTACCTGGTGTGGGGCGACCACGTCCCTGGTCTCTTCCCTGTCCGGGTTTTTTATCCGCATCCTTATTGATAAAGATTTCACGTTTGGTATCTTTCTTCGCAATCGGGATCCGTTTGCGTTGTTTCTTTTCATCCTTAACCGGACGGGTATCATTATCAACCGGCAATTCAATTTTTCCAAGGATCTTGGGGCCGGTCAGTTTTTCCACTTCAATATTTTCGATCACCGGGGGCAGATCTTCTTCGACCACCTGAGGGGTAATCACCGGGGTTTCTTCTTTCGCCACCGGAACTTCTTCTGCTGCTTCTTCTTTCTTCGGTTTCTTAATGACTTTGGCCGGTTTCTCTTCTTTTACTTCTGCTTCCGGTTCTTTTTTAGCCTTGGCCACTTTCTTCGGACGGGTGGAAGAGTCAATGGTAGAGAGATCAATCTTATTAATGACTTTAGGCCCTTCGATTTCCGGAACCTCGGTCTTCACCACTTCTTCCTTCACCGGTTCCTCTTCAGTAACAGGCTTAACCGGCTTTTCTTCAACCACGACCGGCTTTGCTTCTTCTTCCTTCTTGGGTTTTGCAGCGGGCTTCTCTTCTTTCTTGAAAAGAATTTCTTCTTCCTCTTTTTTCTTTTTCGCATCAGCGGTACTGCCTTTGGGCAATTCCAGCTGATCGCTTTTTTGTTTTGCTGCTTTGTCGCTGGAAAATTCCTGTTGCAGGGCACGATACATTTCCTCACTGAGTTTTGAGGTCGGCTTCAGGTCGTCTTTTGCAAACCCTTTACCGCTCAGGAACTCAATCAGTGTGTCCTGACCAATGTTAAATTCTTTGGCCGCTGCCAGTAATCTCGGAAGTTTTAATTCTGCCATTCGGTTTTTTTAATGTGGAAATCTGGGAAATGTGAAAATCTGGAAATGAAACGCTGACTGCTCAGCCATTTTCACATTCTCACATTCTCACACTTTCACATTTTTCTTTTATTCTTTTTCAAATTCTTCTTTCAGCACCTTACGCAGTTCTGCGATGGTTTCTTTTTCCAGATCGGTCCGGCGTTCCAGTTCTTCTGCGGTGAGGTCGAGTACACTGCGGGCGGTATCACAACCCACTCTCTTCAGTTCATCAATTACCCACTCGTCAATCTCATCGCTGAATTCATCCAGATCGATATCAAAGCCTTCCACTTCACCTTCATTATCGCGGTACACATCAATTTCGTAGCCGGTAAGTTCACAGGCCAGTTTGATATTTACCCCGCGGCGGCCGATGGCCAGGGATACCTGGTCAGGCTTAAGGTACACATTTGCATGCTTCCCTTCGTTATCCAGTTCCATGCTGGTGATCTTGGCCGGTGTGAGTGACCGCTGAATCAGCAGCTGGATATTGCTGGTATAGTTGATTACGTCAATATTCTCATTCTTCAGTTCTCTTACAATTCCGTGGATCCGGCTTCCTTTCATCCCCACGCAGGCACCTACGGGATCAATCCGGTCGTCATAGGATTCCACGGCAACCTTGGCTCTTTCACCCGGATCCCGGACAATTTTTTTGATCACAATCAGGCCATCAAAAATCTCCGGTACTTCAATTTCCAGCAACTTAGCCAGGAATTCGGGAGAAGTACGGGAAAGGATGATTACCGGACTATTATTTTTCATGTCCACTTTCTTCACTACGGCACGGATGCTTTCCCCTTTTTTGAAATAATCCTGTGGAATCTGTTCGCTTTTAGGGAGGATCAGTTCATTGCCTTCTTCATCTAAAAGCAGGATTTCTTTTTTCCATACCTGGTACACTTCGGCATTGATGATATCACCGGTACGATCGCCATATTTCTTGGCCAGTGCGCTTTTTTTCAGATCGCTGATCCGGCTGGCCAGGGTTTGTTTGGCTGCCAGGATGGCCCTGCGGCCGAAATCATAGAGATCAATTTCCTGGTAGAGTTCTTCTCCCACTTCAAAATCCGGTTCTATTTTGGTGGCATCAGAATAGCCGATCTGGGAAAGGGGATCTTCCACCTGTCCGTCTTCCACAATCATCCGGCGGCGGATGATTTCCAGGTCACCTTTTTCAGCGTTAACGATTACATCAAAGTTTTCATCGCTGCCAAATTTTTTACGGAGCAATGTTTTAAATACATCCTCTACCACTTTCATCATGGTCGGACGGTCAATATTTTCCGCGTCTTTGAAATCACGGAAAGCCTCGATCAGGTTAATACTTGCCATAGCAGGTTTTTGAAATTTACCATTACAGACACCGGGGTGCTGTTTAAAACTTTATCTGAATTTTTGTTGCTTTTATCTGTTCAAAGGGAATCAGGTGCTGCAGGGTCTCCATCTTCTTTCCTTTTCCTCTTATTTCTTCCAGCAGCAGCTCGTTCTCCCTTACTTCCATCAGTTTTCCTTCCTTTTTTCCTCCTTCCAGGTCTGTCACTTCCACAAAACGACCCACATTTTTCTGATACTGGCGGTGCATTTTCAGGGGCTCATCCAGTCCGGGTGAGGAGACTTCCAATGAAAAATTTCCATCCGGATACAGGCCCGACTCTTCAATTTCCTTGTAGAGTTTCCGGTTATAATAAACCAGTCGCTCAATGCTAACCCCCTGATCTCCATCGATATATACCTTAATATTATTCGTGGGTTTGATCCTTGTTTCCACCAGGAACAGGGCTGGTTCGCCGCTGATCAGTGCCTTCAGTTTCTCTTCTATCAGTTTTATTTGGGTCTCTGCGCTCATATACTATAAAAGAAGAAGGGAACGGCCTCGTTCCCTTCTCTTTGCTATTTCCATTGCAAAAGTAATGAAAATGGGCTATTCCTTCCAAATAAGACTGAAGATTACCTCCGGCAAAGGGGCCGTTCAAATCGGCGAACCGGTCCTTAATCCCGGCGGCTGCCACCCGGCCCTGCTTATCTTTGTGTTGTGAAATATGTTTTCTACGCCATACTCATCTACCTGGCCTATCAGTTGATCTTTAAACTGATCATCCCGGTTTATATCGCCAGCCGCCGTTTCAAAAAGCAGTTCCGCGAAATGCATAGCCGTATGCAGGAGCAAATGAATCAGCAACCGACCACCGAGCCACCTCCCACCCGTTCAGCAGGCAGTAAACCGGTTAATCCGGGGGATTATATAGAGTTTGAGGAGGTGAAGTGAGGGGGGGATACTATAAGATGTCATAATAATGTTAGACTTGTAGCTGAAGATTT
>DAORJS010000049.1:0-13332 GCA_035439185.1 Chitinophagaceae bacterium | reverse complement strand
CTTGGTTTTCTTGTTTTCAGCCATTCCAGCGCTGCATGATGGGTAAAAACATCCAGACACTCTTCTTCATGCCAGGGTTTGTAGGCATCCGCCAGCATTTTATTCAGTTTCTTTTCTGCAGCGGTAGGTGTTTTCCCTCCGGTTGGATCCATGGCGGAGATGACAGGAATACCACTTCTTTCTTCATTTAAAATCCGGTCAAAAGCTTCCCAGGCCCCAAAAGCGGCCACACGGTTTTGTATTCCTTGCTGCCGGTTCAGGAATTCAAGTACAGTAACATGCGGATTAGGAGGATAACTATTTGAATTGATTGCCGTATCCGGAAAACCCGTAAAGATCTCATTGTATCCGGGGTAACTGAACCAGTAAGGATTGGCATTATCCATCCGGCAATCCAGTTCCCGGTTCCCAAAAATCTGCCCTTTGCCGGAGATGGTGGACCATAAAAAAGGCATCAGTTTTTTTCTTCTTTCCTGTACATCAGGGTGCCAGTATTTTTCAAAAATATAACTACTGTCCCCTTCATTCCAATCGGAGCGGTTGGCAATAGCAGAATCCATTCCTTTGAATACTTCCTGCCAACGAAAGCCATCGGTGGTGATGATGATAATATTTTGCGTTTGCTGCTGGGCAAAGCAGGCAGTACCAATCAACAAACATGCGAACCCGAGAATTTTTTTCATTCAACTAGCTTAACCTGTCTCAAGAATTTGATATATCCCGGTTTTACAAAGGAAAGAAGGGCAGCAACAGCGGCGGGGATGATCCGGGCCAGGGTTTTTGCAATGGCAATTTAATAAGGGAATCTGAACTATAAAAACCGAAATTCATTTATCTGATCCGGGTATTGGCCTACCTTTGCGGCACCAATCGCTAAACCAATGGCAGTCAATGCCGGTCATGCATAAAAATTTTATAAAGACTTTATAAAACCTGTTAATTATGGAATTCAGGATTGAAAAAGACACCATGGGCGAGGTAAAAGTACCTGTTGATGCCTATTATGGTGCACAAACCCAGCGCAGTATTGATAATTTCAAAATCGCCCAGGATATTAACCGGATGCCCAAAGAAATAATCCGTGCTTTTGCCTACCTGAAAAAAGCGGCTGCCATTACCAATCAGGAAGCAGGTGTTTTACCTAAAAACAAATCAGTACTGATCGGCAAGGTTTGTGATGAGATACTGAAAGGTAAACTGGATGATGCATTTCCGTTGGTGGTATGGCAAACCGGCAGCGGCACCCAGAGCAATATGAATGTAAACGAAGTAATTGCTTACCGTGGTCATGTATTAAAAGGTGGCCAGCTGACTGATAAAGAAAAATTCCTGCATCCCAATGATGATGTGAACAAGTCACAGTCTTCCAATGATACCTTCCCCACAGCCATGCATATTGCTGCTTATAAGATTCTGGTGGAAAACACCCTTCCGGGTATCAAGAAACTCCGTGACACATTGGCGGCCAAGAGTAAGAAATACATGAAAGTGGTGAAGATCGGCAGGACCCACTTCATGGATGCTACTCCATTGACACTGGGTCAGGAATTCAGCGGCTATGTTTCACAGCTGGATCACGGGATAAAAGCCATCAAAAATTCGCTCCCGCATTTAAGCGAACTGGCACTTGGTGGTACCGCAGTTGGTACTGGTATTAATACTCCTGAAGGTTATGCTGAAAATGTAGCCAAACAGATTGCCAAATTAACAGGACTGCCATTTATAACTGCTGATAATAAATTTGAGTCCCTGGCTGCACATGATGCCATTGTAGAAGCACATGGTGCTTTGAAAACAGTGGCCGTGAGCCTGATGAAAATCGCCAATGATATCCGGATGCTTTCTTCCGGCCCGAGAAGCGGTATCGGTGAAATTTTTATACCGGATAACGAACCCGGATCATCCATTATGCCCGGAAAAGTTAACCCCACCCAATGTGAAGCCCTCACCATGATCGCTGCCCAGGTATTGGGCAATGATGTGGCCATCAATATTGGGGGAGCCAATGGTCATTTTGAACTGAATGTTTTCAAACCGGTGATGATTTACAATTTCCTGCATAGTGCCCGGCTGATTGGTGATGGTTGTGTATCCTTTAATGATAAATGCGCGGTGGGTATTGAACCTATCGAAGCCAATATCCGGAAGCATGTGGAGAATTCACTGATGCTGGTGACTTCACTGAATACAAAAATTGGTTACTACAAAGCAGCCGAGATCGCTCAAAAAGCACATAAGCAGGGAACTACCCTGAAAGAAATGGCCGTTCAGCTTGGTTATGTTACACCCGAGGAGTTCGACCAATGGGTGATACCGGCTAAAATGGTGGGTAAGATTTAACACTTAGGCAGCATCAGCTGGCCCGGAAATCAGGTAATTTTCCTATCGTAAAAGATGAAATTTTACCCCTCCGGCTGAATTTTCCCGGGGAAATATTTGCATCCGGAAAACGAATCATATTACCTTGTATGAACAATTGATCCATTATCCTGTAAACCAAAAAAAGTCCTACTATGAAACAGAACGAACCAGTTCCTCTTGTTGCGACAACTAAAAAGGAAGAAAAATCCCCTTATTTAAAGGCTGTGCTTTCCGGTACTGCAGGACTGAATGGTCGTGTGGTACGAATGGCCATTTCTGACCGCCTGGCCGCGATCCGTTATATCCAGGAAAGTCAGTGGCGTAAAAACTTTTCACGTGGTTAAAATAGTATCCGTTTAAACCCTGAGCATAACTAAAACAAAACCCCCGTGAGGGGGTTTTGCTATGTTAGCCGGTCAGACTTTACAAAAGCTTTCAGTACTTCACGATTTTTTCAGTTTGCACTTCCATCCCGTTGCCATTATATAATTTCAACAGATACACTCCTGCCGGCAATTCTTCAATATTCATGCTGAATTCATTTTTAAAACTGGTCAGCTCTTTAACCAGCACAGATGACATACTGTACAATTGCACCCTGAGTGGTTTCTGCAAGGCACGCTTCCCCTGAATATTGATCTGATGGGTGGCAGGATTTGGATAAACCTTTACCATATCAGTGACTCTGACAGGATCCCGTTCGTCTTCATTTAAAGGAAGTAATATACCCGTGTAAGTATATTTCATAATGGTACCCGGGTTATCCAATGTATTGGTATAACCCGAACTCGGACCGGAAGTCGATCCTGAATTATCAGTGATCACATAAAATTCAGTCCCCGAAGGATGAATGGCGATATCCCTGAAGCGGTTGGTAGTATTCCAGTATTCAATACCCGAACCGGGAATGGTTAATCCATCAGTACTCAATTGATATCTGATCACACTCCCTCTTTTTAAACTGGTTACCAGCAGGGAATTGGACCATCCGGGAATGCCACCCAGTCCCTTTGTATAAATATCCAGACTGGAGGGGCCAATGGTAGGCCAGCAAATAAAATAATTACCAAGGCAGGCCGGATCCTGAAAATTATATCCGGTAGGCACGGTATAAATTGTTTTCAGCGGATCAGTTAAATCGGGATGGCTATAAGTGCTTTCCTGGTATTGTGGTACGGATGCAGGAATGGTATAATCGCTATAAGAAAGCGATCCACAGGAGGTGGGGGAAGAAGACCCCCACTGCCCGTATACATAAGCGGCATTATCATTATATCCGGCCACACGGGGCCATCCATAGTTCTTGCCTGCTGTAATCAGATTGATCTCATCATCAGACTTGGGTCCGTGTTCATCCGCATAGAGTTTTCCATCCGGAGCAAAGATGAGTCCCTGAGGGTTCCGGTGCCCGTAAGAAAAGATATGGCTTCTGACAGCCACTTCAGGCCCGGCCTGATCAGGATCAATCAGCGGATTATCGGCAGGTATAGTACCATCCAGATTCATTCGTAAAATTTTCCCCTGGTACTTGGTATAATCGTTGGCTGCCACTTCTGCGGTAGTGGGCAAATCAAGAGAACGGATAATTGCACACATATTACCAAACTGATTATTACCCTGGTCACCGATGGTATAATATAATTTCAGATCCGGTCCGATTTTCAATCTTCCGGAATTGTGATCATTACTGCCCTGTAACCCCGTGATCAGGTCAAAAGCGGATGCCGGGTTTAATACACAGGTACTTCCCAGCGTGTACGTGTACCTTGTAATCTTTGTCCGCCTTTGTACAGGTATACCGGGATCATTATCGTAAGTGTACGCCAGGTAAACATAATCTTCTCCTGTGCCCTGTCCAAAATGAGGATGTATAACCAGTCCCATTAAACCATCCTGGCCGGCAGACTGATACACCACAGAAGAAAGATTCAATACTGTTCTTCTGCCTCCGTTCACCGGACTGACGACCACTACTCTTTTCCCCACCCGTTCCGTAACCCACAGTGAATCATTCGGGCCATAGGTAATTTCATAGGGGAAATTAAAAGTGGAAGACGGTACTAATTGTGAACTGCTGAAAGGCTCGCTTTGTGCATTACTCCGCTGAAAAGAAATCAGCATTGCAGTATGCATTATAAACCTGCCGGTTATTATGATGGTTTTTTTCATATCTGGATTTGAAAATAAAATTACCCGGTAATCCTTCAAAATACAATAGGAGTTTTTATGTAGATATATGTACGATTAACTAAGGGGAAATTAGGTGCAATTTCCTATTGTCCAAAGCGCATGAATGATTTAATTTTAGCTAACCAATCAGTCTAACAGCTGAAGATCCGTCCATGAAAAAACCAGTGACAAAAAAATCCGTCATCCTGTTTTTTGTCTTCATTGCTTTCCAGGCAATGACTGGCAACAACCTGTTTGGACAGAATATTGATTTCGGAAAAAGTTATATCAATGTCACCAAGGGATTGAATGGCGGAACAGTGGAGACCGGTGATACACTGGAGATCAGGGCATCATTTGTAGTCCGCTCCGGAACTTATGACAGTTGCCGTTATCAGGATGCCGTTCCTGCAGGTACCAGTTTTATCACCGGTACTATCCGGGTGCTCACCAACGAAGGAAAAATTTACAAACAGTTTACAGATGGATATGGAGATGATCCGGGTTGGATTACAGGAAGCAATGTCACCATTCATCTTGGCTTTAATGGTGCTGCTGCACCGGCCACTGCATTCCGTAGGGGTCGTGTAGCCAATACCCATAAGCCTTCCAATTTCGGAAACACCTGTATCATGATTGCTTCTTTCCGTGTTCGGGTTACTGCAGCAAATGGTGCTTTTATCAGCTCCGGTGGTGGTAATATGACTTATAAAAACGGAGCTGCTGCAATTGTAACCTTTACATTTCCTTCCAATACAATTGCAGTATATACCAATTACAGTATTTGTTCAAATACGGTAGGTACCAATGCCCTTGGCACAGAGTTCAATGGTACATTTGGCAGCGGACAACCCCGCAACAGAGGCGCATCTGCGAACGTACCTACCGGTTATACCTATCAGGTTTTTACCACCAGCAATCCGAATGATTATAATTACGGAATCGCCAATAACACATCCACCCGAACCAATTACAGTATTTCGAATTCCTGGGCAAAACCCGATGCCTCCTCTCCCACACACCGGGTATTTCAGTTATGGGATATCATCGGTGATCATACCGGTGCTGCTTCCCCTTCAGCTGGTAATCCTCCGGCAGATACAGCAGCTAATCCTAATGCCGGTTATATGCTGATTGTGAATGCGGCCTATCGGATTGACTCTGCTTTCCAGCAAACCATCACCGGTTTATGTCCCAATACTTTTTACGAAATATCCTGCTGGATGCGGAATATCTGTTCCAAATGCGCCTGCGATTCAAATGGGAAAGCAGCTACCAACAGCAGCGGCCCCCCCTACTATATTCCTACCGGCCCCGGCGATTCTTCAGGGGTAGCACCCAATATTACATTTGAAGTTAATGGTATTGATTATTATACCACCGGGAATATTCTCTATACCGGCAGCTGGGTAAAAAAAGGATTTACTTACTTAACCGGACCTGCGCAAACCAGTTTCACCCTGAAGTATTTCAATAATGCGCCAGGTGGCGGTGGGAACGACTGGGCACTCGATGATATCGCAGTGGCCACCTGTTCTCCCTCCATGATCTATACGCCTAATACCACACCGATTGTTTGTGACAGCAATATCCTGACCATGACCGATACTGTACGATCATTTTATAATAACTACGTGTATTATAAATGGCAACGGAGTACAGATGGTGGCGCCACATGGGTGGATGTAACTGCTGCAACCGGACCGGTTGCTCCATACTGGAATGGTACCGAATGGGAATATGTGAGTACTTATATCGTTCCACCGGGACAAACACAAGCGGCGAATAACGGGGATATGTACCGGTTGGTAACTTCAACTACCCTGGCTAATCTGACAGATCCATTGTGCAGCTTTACCGACCAGGGCAGTATTGTAACCATAGAAGTTATCGATTGCGATGTACCCCTGGCTGCAAAATTTCTCCGCTTCACCGGAAAAAATAACGGATCAGCACACCTGCTCGAATGGACTACCGAAACAGAAAATGAACCACTGGTTTTTGAAGTACAGAAAAGTACTGACGGACTCAACTTTCAGCTCATCGGTACAATGGATGGATACAATAATATTTCCTCCCCATCGAATCAATATGCATTTACAAACCGGAATATCAATGGAGATGAACGGGTATATTACCGCATTGTGATGAAAAATCTCTCCGGACAATCTACAGTATCCAGAACAATCTTGTTGGGGTATGAAAACAGGCCGCTTATGTTTTTATCCGTCATCAATCCGTTCAGTTCCCGCCTGAGTTTTGATGTACTGTTTACCCGATCCGGAAAAGCAAAGGCAGAACTCGTGGATGCAGCCGGAAGAGTGGTTCGCAGCAGGGAGTTTACTGTTAGCCAGGGCCCCGCCAAACTGGAATTAGATCATACTGATGAATTACCGGCCGGAATTTATTATCTCCGGGTGATCGCAGAAGATAAAATGCTTAAAAAAACAGTGCTGAAAAATTCCCAATAATGATTGAAAAGCCTACGCGCTTCAGGACACCTGTACTTTATCGCTGACTTCCGTATTGGTTTCAATGGAAGCAGCAGGCTGATCGGGAACAGCTTTCCTGAAAAATCTTTTCTGGAAAATCAGCAGGGTAATCACCCCGACAGAAATAGAGGCATCAGCAATATTAAAAATGGCACTGAAGAATTCGAAATTACCCACTTTGAAAATCGGGAAATACAACATGTCCACCACGCTGCCATGCAGAAAAGAAGAATACCCATTGGAAGACACACTGGCCACACCGGAATACTGAAGATAATCACTGATAGCGGGATCATAAGTGAGTCCCTTATCAAAGATCATCCCGTAAAACATACTGTCAATTAAATTGCCCAGTGCCCCGGCATAGATCAGGGAAGCACATACAATAAAGCCCCTGCTATAGCGCTGCTTTACCAGTCTGCCCAGGTACCAGGTACCAAAAATAACGGCAGCCAGCCGGAAAAGGGTAAGGATTACCTTGCCTGTTTCATTGCCGAATTTCCAGCCCCAGGCCATACCCGGGTTTTCAATAAAATGAATCCTGAACCAATCCATCCCGAATACCCTGTAAACTTCTCCGGTAGGATAATGCGTTTTGATCCAGATCTTCAGGAACTGATCAACAAAGATGATCGCCGCAATGATCAGTATGACATGCCTGATCTTCAGGGATTTTATCATAGTTGCAAATATACAGTTTTAGGCTGCCCGGTCATTTTGGTTTCTGTTAAAGGTCATTCCTGGTAATAAACCCTTCGTACTCTTTGGGAAATACCGGTCATGATTTCATAGGGAATTGTTCCGGCCGCTTCCGCCAGGCTTTGCACGGACAGTTCAGGACCGAAAATAATTACTTCATCACCTTCTTTAACCCCGGGGATTCCGCTCACATCCACCATAAACATATCCATACAAACTGTTCCAATCACCCTTGCTTCCTGCCCCCTGATCAATACCCTGCCTGCACCATTACCCAGTCTTCTGGGATAACCGTCCGCATAACCCAGCCGTATCGTGGCAATCAGGGCATCATGATCCATCATTCCTTTCCGGTTATAACTTACAGATTCGCCCGGTTTTACTTTTTTCAGTTGGGCAATACTTGATTTTAAAGTTGCCACGGTTTGAAGATTGAGTTGTCCGGATTGCGCACTGTCCACACCATATAAACCAATTCCCAGGCGGATCATATCCAGTTGTAAAGCAGGGTGCCTTACTGCCGCAGCAGAATTGGCAATATGCCGGAGAAAGCGATAGCCGGTTTTTCCCTCCAGTTCATCCGCTGCCTGTTGAAAGAGGTCAAACTGCTTTGCCGTAAACTCATCATTGGCCGCTTCCTCACTGGCTGCCAGGTGCGAAAAGACGGATTGCAGGGAAAAAGAAGAAGTGGACAACAACATATTCGCCAGTTTGTCCATATCACCCGCAGAAATACCCAGGCGGTTCATCCCTGTTTCTATTTCAATATGAATGGGATATTGCTGAATACCTTCCTGTCTTAGATACTGATCAAATGCCTGCAGCAGTTCCAGAGAATACATTTCCGGTTCGAGCCGGTAACTGGTGAGTAATTCAAACGAATTTTCATCGGGATTCATTACCATGATAGGAAGCTGAATTCCTGCTTTACGCAGCTCCACCCCTTCATCAGTATAGGCCACTGCCAGATAATCTGCTTTATGATATTGAAGGATACCTGCTATTTCGGCTCCGCCACTGCCATAGGCAAAGGCTTTAACCATCGCCATGATCCGGGTATGAGGTTTGATCAGTTGCTGATACTGTTTCAGGTTATGTGCAATAGCAGACAAATTAATTTCCAGTACCGTCTGATGTGCTTTCAGTTCCAGTAATTGTACAATTCTCTCAAACGAAAACAAACGGGCACCTTTCACCAGGATCGCTTCATCCCGGAACAGGGAATGACGGAATGCTTCGGTAAATTCCTCTGTACTTGAATAATAGTGCTGTTCACCAATATCCCGGTTGCTGAGTTGCTGTGGTAACCATTCTTTTATTCTCGTACCGATCGCAATCAGTTTTTGTACCCGGTGCCGGATCAGTTTTTCGGCTACTTCCATATACAGGTATTTATCCGGCATCGCACTTTGTAAAAAATCAGAGAGAATCACTGTTTTGCTGACACCTGCCGTTTGCTGATCCAGAAAACCCAGTGCAATTTCCAATGAACTGATATCGGTGCTGTAGCTGTCATTAATCACCACGCACTGGTTGATCCCTTTTTTCAGTTCCAGCCGCATGTTTACCGGATGCAGTCTCATCATCCGCTGGGGAATTTGTTCAGGCCTGATGCCGAGACAGAGCATCACACAACAACAGTGAATGGCATTTTCTACAGCAGCATCATCGGTAAAGGGGATTGAAAATTCCACATCGCCTTCAGCACAGGTCAGACTGATATTGGTGGAATGATCTTTTTTTGTTATTCCTCTCATCAGAAAATGATCCCGGTCCGTATCTCCCCAGGTAAGAATACTGATCTCTTCTCCCAGCATCTCCAGTACGGTTTCACGGCCGGTAAAATCGGCTGAACGGCCGATCACCGTATGGCAGTGCCGGAACAAAATAGCCTTCTCCCTGAATTTATGGTCTTTATCAATAAAACCTTCACTATGTGCTTCTCCGATGTTTGTGAGGATGCCGATCGTGGGTTGAATCATCCGCTCCAGCCTTAACATTTCTCCCTGTTCAGAAATGCCCGCCTCAAAAATTCCCAGGGTATGTTGTTCATTCATCGGCCAGATGCTGAGGGGTACGCCGATTTGTGAGTTATAGCTCTTGGGACTACGAATAATATTATAATCATCATTTAACAGCTGGAAAAGCCACTCTTTAATAATGGTCTTGCCATTGCTTCCCGTAATTCCAATCACAGGAATATCAAACTGCCGCCGATGATGGGCAGCCAGTAATTGTAATGCAACTAATGTATCAAAAACTTCCAGCAGATCAGCCTCCGGGCAAAGTGATTGATCCACCGGCTCACTGATTACAAAAGACCTGACTCCTTTCTTATATAATTCGGGAATAAACTGGTGACCATCCCGCCGGGGCCCTTTCAATGCAAAAAAAACAGCGTTGGCCGGTTCGTAGACTTTCCGGCTATCCAGCAGGATACTTTCAATGATCCTGTCAGCGGATGGCACCTGTTCAGCGTCTATAATGCGGGCAATATCTGCAATGGTGTATTTCAAAATAGTTTGCTCAGATACTATGATCCTCTATATCCGGTGGTGATCCTTTTTTCTGCATGAAGATGGAATAGAAAATGGAGCCGCTGATACAGGTCAGGATCACTCCCAGCGAAATAAATACCTGTACCTGTTTGTCAATCCACTGATTGATCCAGTGTTCCGCCAGCATTTTCACTCCGATAAAGACAAGCACAATCGCAATACCCTGTTGTAAATAATCAAACTTACTGACTGCACCTCTCAGCAGGAAGAACAGGGAGCGTAATCCCAGTACGGCAAAAATATTGGAGGTATAAATCACCAGACGGGCCATGGGCTCATAGCCCGGTGTTTTAGTATCCACGATACCCATCACGGCAGGAATGGAATCCAATGCAAAAACCAGATCTACTGCTGCCAGCATGATCACTACAACAAACAATGTGGTGTAAGCCGGCCGGCCATTTTCAATAATCCTGTACTTGCCACCGCCGTCATGCGGCACCAGGGGAAGAAATTTTTTAATAAACCGGTATATCTTACTGTCCTGCGGATTGAATTCCTCATCCTCACTCGCTGTAAACATTTTGTATCCGGTATAAACCAGAAAGACACCAAAGACATAGAGTATCCAGTGAAATTTTTCCACGAGTACCACACCTACTGTAATAAAGATAACCCGGAATAAAATTGCCATCATGATGCCGATCAGCAGGACGCGGCCATAATGTTTTTCTTTAACAGAGAAAGCAGAGAAAATCAGGATAAAGACGAAAATATTATCAATACTCAGGCTCCACTCCATCAGGTAAGCACTGAGATACTCCAGCGCCGGTTTTTGCCCGTTTTCAATCCACATGAATACAAAAAAAGCCAGTGCCAGTCCTACCCAGAAAAAAGTCTGGTATAACGCCTGCCGGATGGTTACTTTCTGGTTTTTCTTACTCAGCAATCCAAGATCAGCCACGAGGGAGGCGATAAGAATCGTACCAAAAACAATATAGGTAATCTGATCTCTTGTCATTTTTGCATCAATGTTGACCGGCAAAAGTGATATGCAATTACCGATCTGGTTTTTTGATTACGCAGCATATTTTCTTTTCCTGATCTCATGGAAAAACCAACCCAATATAATCACCAGCATCACCGGTAAAGCAATATTGATCAGTTGCCAGGTTGTTTTTTGTGCTTTCACCTTTTTGCTATCGAGCAAACGCAGTACAATATCCTTATTTCTGGTTTCACTGATCGCCGGGTTGCTCACCAGATATTCCACACAGTTTTGAAGGAACTCCCGGTTGGCAACAGGTATAAACCATTTGCCAAGAGCAGATTGTTTCAGGTATTCGGTATAGGTATATTTATTCCAGCCCATTTGCAATGGCTCGGGCTGACTACCCGGTTCTCCGGATGGCAGGAAATCATTCAAAACCATGTCACCATCTGCAACCACAATTATCTTATTATCTGCCGAAGCATCCAGGAACTGATCTCCTGCAGCTTTTAAGGTATCAGCTTGTGCTTTGGTGATCCGGTTCCGGAAAAGGGAAGTGAATTTTCCTTCCAGCAGCATGGCTACCGGAATCGCATTTCTTTTGAATTTGGCATCTTCGGGAACATCTTTGTTTTCATTCAGGCTGATCAGGGCCGGTGTGCTGATGATTCTGGAATTGGGAGAAGTGACCAGCAGGGGCTCTTTATGTACCCCCTGAACCTGAATGGTATCAATAGAATTGGCAAACTGCGCTGCCACATACCCCTGTCCTTTTGATAATTTTCCGCCGGCCGGGAGCAGGACCGGATAATAATTCCAGCGAAGAAATTCCAATTGCGGATTACCACTGCTGCCACCAACTACAAAGGGGATCGCGTCACATTGCAGATCCATCACCAGGTCAGTATTGATCCGAAGTCCGTACCGGAAAAAAAGATCGGTCAGGTTCAGGTTCCGGTCATAGGCAATGGTCTCGGGTTTGAGGGCCAGGCTATCTCTTTCGGCAATCAGGTTATCAATAAAACAAAGCAGTTTCCCTCCCCGCATGACAAACTGGTCAAGCTTCAGTATTTCATCTTCACTGAAAGGGATGGTGGGTTTTACAATGAGCAGGAGGTCAACTTCAGCAGGGATGCGCGGACTCTTATTGATGTCAAGAATGCCAAAATGATAGTTATCCTGCAAGGTCATTCTCAAATCATAAGTCCTGGCATCAGCCGGTTCTCCGTTCCCGACTGAATAAGCCACTCCTGGCTTCTTTTCATTGGTGAGCCGGTCGAGTGCCTGGGCAAACTGGTATTCCATCAGCGCTTCCGCACTATTGATTTCGTTTTGCGACATTTCCCGGCTTACCCCAGGGTATAAATTCACCAGTGACTGCCTGCCTTTGTAATTGATTACGGCCACCGGGAATATAATATTGCTGCTTTGGGATTCATCCCGCTGCACCGTTAAGTTAATGGGAACAGCACCCATATTCACCAGGGAGTCGCCATATTTCATGGTTCTTCCTGGTACGGTTTCCAGGGGAGAAATAAAGCGGTAACGGATACGCGAACTGTTCCGGTCTTTTAATAGTCCCAGGAATTCACGGGTGGTATTGGCCAGTTTCCGGAAACCGGCCGGGAACTCCCCTTTCAGAAACACATCAATTTCCACAACATCATCCAGTTGTTTAACCAGATTACCGGTAGCAGTGCTGAGCGTATACCTTTTCTCTTTAGTCAGATCAATCCTGACCTGTAAAAAAGTTGCCAGATAATTAATGAAAATAACTCCTGACAGGAGGATGATCCACCAGAACTTTGACGCCAGTATTTTATGGACAAATCCTTTCATCTTACCTTTTTAAAAGATTGCGGCTGGTGATGGCGATACAAAGTAGGATCACCGAAATAAAGTAAATGATATCACGGATATCAATCAAACCGCGGCTGATACTGCGGTAATGAAAATCAATACCAGCCATTTCCACATAATAATCGGCTCCCCCAGATAGGGCAGGCAACTTGCTGATCGCATTAAATCCATAATATAAAAGTGCACAACATAGCAAACCGGCAATGAAGGCAACCACGGAATTATTGGTAAAGCTGCTGCAGCAGATACTGATGGCTGTAAA
>DAORJS010000048.1:0-13814 GCA_035439185.1 Chitinophagaceae bacterium | reverse complement strand
TAAATGACTGAACCAAAATCAGTAGTGTTACCATTACACCATGGGTCAATCCGTATCCAATAGTTAAATTGGGAGTGCAAAAATAAGGTTTCAGGGGCTTTTGCCCAAACGGTTTTTATACTTTTTTAGGCAGGCCGGGGGCTTAATTTGCCCTCTTTTTCCTCCCTTTCCTTCAGTTCCCGGATCTTATCCAGGGCCCTGGCTACCACGTCACACATGATGGTATACAAGGCTCCGGGTCTCGGATGCTCATAAATATAATCCAGGGCCTGGTCTTCATTGGGAATGGTCATCACCGGAATTGCAGGGTTTACTTTTGTGATCCCCTCTTTCAACAGCCCGATGATCTCCTCCGCCGTCCGCCCCCGCAGGTTTTTGTCACATCGGATGATGATTTCGTCAAAATACTGTGCCGAAATCTCACCCAGTTCCCGGATATCATCATCCCTCCGGTCGCCGGTACCACTGATCACTCCGATTTTGGCCGGATAATCCAGTTTACTCACAAAATCACAAAGAAGTTTCAGCCCATGCGGGTTATGGGCAAAATCCGCCAGCATGGTGAAATGTTTGAAATGGAAAAAATTCAGGCGGCCCGGGGTCAGACTTTCAGAAGGAATAAATGTCTGGAGTCCGGTCCGGATATCTTCAATCGTGATATCCCTGAATAAGTAAGCAGCCAGTACTGCTGATAAGCAGTTATTTATATTATGTACTGCCTTGCCTTCAAAAGTCAGCGGGATTTTCTTGACATCCAATACCCTGATTTTCCAGCTTCCCTTCATCAGGGTCACATATCCATTTTCAAATACACAACTCAATCCATGTTCGGCTGCATGTGCCTTGATGCGTGGATTATTTTCATCCATACTAAACAGCGCAATATTGCATTTCAGGTCATTCTTCATCCGGTACACCAGATCATCATCAGCATTCAGCACGGCATAGCCATGCGGAAATACCGTTTCGGGTACCACCGCTTTGACCTTGGCCATGGCTTCCACGGTATTAATACCACCCAGGCCCAGGTGATCAGCCGCCACATTGGTCACCACCGCCACTTCACAGTTTTGAAAGGCCAGACCTGATTTAAGAATGCCACCTCTTGCACATTCCAGTACGGCAAAATCAACGGTAGGATCCTTCAATACAAACTGAGAAGAAATAGGACCGGTACAATCCCCTTTCATCATCAGCTGATTCTGGATATACACCCCGTCAGAAGTGGTATAGCCCACTTTTTTCCCGGCACTTTTGGCAATATGGGCGGTCAGCCGGGTAGTGGTGGTTTTCCCATTGGTACCTGTAATGGCAATGATCGGAATCCGTCCAACACTGCCTTTAGGGAATAACATATCCACGACTGGTTCAGCCACATTCCTCGGTAAGCCTTCAGCCGGTTCAATATGCATCCGGAATCCCGGTGCAGCATTCACTTCAAGTATAGCACCCCCGTTTTCAGATACCGGTGTCATCAGATCGGTTGCCATCACATCAATACCACAAATATCCAGCCCGATGATTTTGGCAATTCTTTCAAACATGAACACATTGGCCGGATGCACTTCATCCGTCACATCAGTAGAAGTACCTCCGGTAGAAAGATTCGCGGTGGGTTTCAGCAGCACCCTTTCACCCTTGGCCGGCACATGATCCATTGTAATACCGGCATCATCCAGCATTTTCTGTGTAAACTGATCAATGGTAATCTGGGTCAGCACTTTTTCATGACCATAACCCCTGCGCGGGTCTTTGTTTACTTCCTCTACCAGCCATTGCAGGTTATGAACACCATCACCCACTACAGAAGCAGGGGTGCGGAGTGCTGCACAAATAAATTTATAATTGATCACGAGACAGCGGAAATCATAACCGGTGATGAACCTTTCCACGATCACACTACGACTGTATTGTTTGGCTGCTTCAAAAGCCTTGCCGGCTTGTTCCCTGTTAGTGATATTGGTGGTATTGCCTTTTCCGTGATTCCCGTCAATGGGTTTGATCACCAATGGATACCCGAATTTCTCAATGGCTTCATCCAGTCCGGCTTCGGTTCTTACCACCGTACCACGAGGCACCGGGATCTCCGCTGCTTCCAGTAACATCTTGGTTTCTTCTTTATCACAGGCAATATCCACGGCAATATTTCCGGTAGTGGATGCGATTGTTGCGCGTATTCTTTTCTGATTGACACCATATCCAAGCTGTACCAGACTTTGTTTATTCAAACGGATAAATGGAATTCCGCGTTTGGCGGCTTCATCCACAATACAACCGGTAGAAGGTCCGAGCCGGGTATCTTCCCGGATCTCTCTTAATTGCTGGATATCGTAGGCCAGGTCATAGTCTTTTCCATCTACCAGTGATTGAGCAATCGCTACAGAAGCTTTGGCTGCATATACACCTGCATCTTCTTCCATATAGCTGAACACCACATAATAAACCCCTTCCTTTTCGCCATCGGGTGTACGGGTCCGGCCAAAGCCTACATCCATACCGGCCAGGGTTTGCAGTTCCAGGGCAATATGTTCAATCACATGTCCCATCCAGGTGCCTTCATCCACCCGCTTGAAAAAACCACCCCGCATGGATTCACTGCAACGGTGTTCAATCATAGTGGGAAACATTTTTTCCAATCTCTCCCGGAAGCCAGGAATTTTATTAGTCGGACTTTGTTCAAGCTCTTCCAGATCCAGTTTCATCTGGATCAGTTTGTTGCGGCGAACACTCCAGTAATTGGGTCCTTTGAGTACTTTTATTTCCAGAATTTTCATATAAAATGTTGAAAAGGGAAGATAGTTTTTTTCTCTCTTGTAACCAATTAGTGAGTGTGTTACCGCTTATGGAACGGGTGAACTGGTTTTTTACAAACATGCCGAAATACAGTACATTTAAATAAAATAGTTTATGCCAGCAACCAATCGCCGCCGGTTCCTGCAACGGGCAGGAATGTTTTCTGCGACCGCCTTTCTTTCCGGTTTAACAAAACCTGTCTGGAGCCGGAACCTGGATGCCGCTATCCGGAACGCAGAAGGACTCAGTCCCGAAGCCCTGGCCACAGAAGAAGATTTCTGGTATTATATTCAGCAATCCTTTACGGTTTCTCCGTCTTTAATTAATCTGAATAACGGTGGTGTGTCACCCGCCCCGAAAACAGTACAGGATGCTATGAAACGATATTATGATCTCTGCAATGAGGCACCCAGTTACTATATGTGGCGGGTACTCGATCAGGGTCGTGAACCCCTGCGGAAGAACCTGGCAAAACTGGCAGGATGTTCCGCTGAAGAAATAGCGATTAACCGTAATTCATCTGAAGGACTGGAGACCGTGATTTTTGGATTGCAACTGAAAGCAGGAGATGAGGTCGTGGCCGCCAAACAGGATTATCCCAATATGATCAATGCCTATAAGCAAAGGGAGCAAAGAGAGGGGATTAAAATGGTTTGGATTAATCTGGAGCTGCCGAGTGAGGATGAGCAATACATGGTAAAGCAATATGTAAATGCTTTTACTCCCCGGACCAAGGTTGTGCATATCACGCATATTGTAAACTGGAACGGACAAATATTACCGGTAAAACAAATTGCACAGGAGGCACATAAACGGGGAATAGAAGTGGTGGTTGATGGTGCACACAGCTTTGCTCATTTTGATTTCAAAGTGCCGGACCTGGATTGTGATTATTTTGCTGCCAGTCTGCATAAATGGCTCTATGCACCCATTGGCACCGGGTTATTATATGTGAAAAAGGAAAAAATAAAAAGCCTCTACCCGCTTTTTGCGGTGGACAATCCGCTCAAGGACGATATAAGGAAATTTGAAGCCCTGGGAACCCGCCCATTTTATATCGAACAGGCCATTGGTAAAGCGATTGAGTTTCATGAGATGATAGGCAGTGAAAGAAAAGAGAAAAGACTTCATTATCTCAAGAACTACTGGATGGAAAAAGTTAAGGAC
Source organism: Chitinophagaceae bacterium (assembly GCA_035439185.1). Taxonomy (GTDB): domain Bacteria; phylum Bacteroidota; class Bacteroidia; order Chitinophagales; family Chitinophagaceae; genus JJ008. The sequence continues at coordinate 9,854 of DAORJS010000048.1, read as the reverse complement.
CTGCCTGGAATTTATTTCAATACTTCCCTGCATCCCAAATGGGGTTGTGCCATCGGGAATATCGGATTTACCGGCCGCAAACCGGGAGAACTCGATTCCTTTCTCCTGGATAAATACAAAGTTCACACGGTTGGTATCGAATGGGAAAATATTAAAGGTATCCGGGTCACTCCCAATGTTTACACCACCACCAAAAACCTGGATGTATTGGTAGAAGGCATCAGGGCTTTCGCAAAAGGTTGAAGGGTGATTACTGTATATAATTAGCGTATCTCTCTGCGTAAATTCAGCGCCCTCTGCCTCTCTGAGGTGGAAAAAACCTGTCCTTTATTTCCCTGATCCATTGCTATCTTCACCGCATGCCCACCACTCTCACCAACCGGAAAATAACCCTGGTTCAGGCTACTGCAATAAACATGATCGACATGGTCGGCATTGGACCTTTTGTGGTGATGCCCTTTGTGGTGGCACAGTTCAGTAATGGATTATTTATATGGGCATGGATTTTTGGGGCCATTACTGCCTTAGCAGATGCCATGATCTGGAGTGAACTGGGTGCCAAATACCCGCTGGCCGGCGGTACCTATCAATTTCACCGGATAGCGTTTGGAGAAAAAGGCGGGAAACTGATGAGCTTTCTTTTTGTCTGGCAAACAGCGATCCAGGCTCCATTGGTAGTAGCTTCTGCCAGTATCGGTTTTGCACAATACCTCACTTATATTATTCCTTTGGATTGGTGGCAGCAGAAAATGGTTTCAGGCGGACTGGTCATCCTGGTCCTGTTACTGCTTTATCGTAAGATAGAAACCATCGGAAAAATATCGGTGATCATGGGCAGTATCGTAGTGCTCACCATTATCTGGATTATTATAACCGGATTCATGGCCCGGCAACAATCAGTGCCCTTGCTTCCAACCGGCAATGATTCTTTTTTCAGTTATGCTTTATGGGCGGCGATAGGACAGGCTTCCGTAAAAACTGTATATGCTTATCTGGGTTATTATAATGTTTGTCATCTTGGTGGTGAAATAAAGAACCCCGGAGTGAATATTCCCAGGAGTATTTTCATTTCCATCTTTGGTATTACGGCTCTTTACCTGATGATGAATATCAGTGTAATGGGAGTAATTCCCTGGCAGATGGTTGAAAAGGATAATAAATACCTGGTGAGTACATTCATGCAAATGGTCTATGGTCAGCAGGCCGGAATATTTATTACGGTATTAATCCTTTGTATTGCCTTTTCCTCACTTTTTGCGGTTGTATTGGGTTATTCAAGAGTGCCCTATGCGGCGGCAGTGGATGGTAATTTCTTTAAAGTATTCGGCAAACTGCACCCTGCCAAAAATTTTCCGCATATCTCTTTGCTCGTATTATGCGGACTTGGATTTATCTTCAGTTTGCTCTTTCGTTTATCGGATGTGATCAGTTCAATCCTCGCCATGCGGATACTAGTTCAGTTTATCGGACAGGGCGTAGGCGTTTCCTTATTAAGGGCCCGGCTGGGGAGCCGCGAACTGCCATTTAGAATGTGGCTATTTCCCATTCCGGTGATTCTTTCGGTCCTGATCTGGATATTTCTGCTGATTTCAACCGGCTGGTTTGCAGTCTGGGGCACAACGATTGCATTGCTGGGCATCCTGGTTTATTATGTAAAGGTCAAATACCTCGATAAAACCTCCCTCGCGAAATAATATCCCTCCTTCCTCGCAATAGCTGCGGGGAGCGAAGCAATATCGTAATATCTCAATATCCCAATATCCCAATATCGAAATATCCTAATACCCCCTCTTTCGCTAAATCTACGGCGGTCGACCCTCCTTCGCCAAGGCTACGGCGGGCGAAGCATTTCCACATTCTCACATTCCCACATTCTCTCTCTCTGATTTTTCTATTACATTTGTTTCAATCAAACCCTTTTGAATGAACCAACCCAGGGGAAAGCTGATCGCTATAGGAGGCGCAGAAGATAAAGGAACTGATCTGGAAACCGGTGAGTTTCACCGCAGTAATCTCAATTTTTTTGAATTGGGAATTCTTCGCCGGGTGGTGGAGGAAGCCGGTGGGGTAAATGCCAGGATTGAAGTGATCACAACAGCTTCCACTATTCCTTATGAAGTCGGCGAAAATTACCTGAATGCATTTGGCAAGATTGGCTGTACCAATATTGGTCTGATGCATATCCGTAATCGTCAGGATGCAATGGAAGAACAGTACCTCAACAGGATCCGGGAATCTGATGCCGTGATGTTCAGTGGTGGTAACCAGTTACGGCTTAGTGTAACAGATGGTGGTACCGAATTCCTGGCCCTGCTGAAAAAAAGATACCAGGAAGAACAATTCCTGATCGCAGGCACTTCTGCCGGAGCCATGGCCATGGGACAAACCATGATTTATGAAGGCAATGCCACCCGGGCCCATTTGAAAGGAGAGGTGAAAATGACATCCGGTCTGGGTTTTATCAATTCGGTGATTATAGATTCCCATTTTGAAAAAAGAGGAAGATTCGGCAGGCTGGCGCAGGCCGTAGCCACCAATCCTTCCACCATCGGTATTGGATTGGGAGAAGATACCGGGATGCTGATTACAGAAGGAAATAAGATGGAAGCTATCGGTAGCGGATTGGTGGTGATTGTTGACGGGCATGATATCCTTCATTCCAATATTGCTGATATCCCGGATGGGAATCCGATCAGTCTGGAAAATTTAAAAGTACATTTCTGTGAAAAAGGGAATGGATACCTGATCCGGGAAAGAAAATACCTGCCCGAAGCGAGCAATGGGTCGGTAATACCTAAGCAGGTGGATGTGGAATAGGCGAGGCGAGTGGCTAGTGGCGAGTGCAAGTGGGGGTAGGTAAGTGGGGATCGGCGAGTGGGATTATAAAGATTGGGCCATAGTTACTTTAAGAAGCGTTTATCTGTAAGTAGCGAAGTGCAGGATGGATATTTTTGTATAGACTTTTTAGTGGATAATGGGTTGACGGCATTTAAATTATTTGTCAATGAAAAAGATAATTGTTCTTGGCCTGGTCATCATCGCTTCTTTTTCTTTTACCATGCAAAAAAAATCGAAGGTCATTTTCTTCGGGGACTCTATTACTGAACTGGGCGCCAGACCAGGAGGATATATCACCCGGGTTGACAGTATGTGCAAACTGGCAGGAAAGGGGAATGAGTTTGAATTTGCCGGTGCGGGGATCGGTGGTAATAAAGTATATGATCTCTATTTAAGAATGGAAGAAGATGTGCTGGCTAAAAACCCGGATATTGTTGTGATATACGTTGGTGTGAATGATGTCTGGCATAAAAGCATGTTTGGTACCGGTACCGATCCGGATAAGTTTGAAAAATTTTACCAGGCGATCCTGAACAAATTAAAAGCCAGAAATATCAGGGCTATTCTTTGCACACCAGCCGTTGTGGGAGAAAAAACGGATATGAGTAATCCACTGGATGGTGATCTGAACCGGTATAGTAATATAATCCGCAGTATTGCAGCTAAGAATAGTCTTCCACTGGTTGATCTCAGGAAAAAATTTATTGATTATCTGAGTAAAAATAATCCTGGCAACGAAGAAAAGAATATCCTCACCTACGACCGGGTACACATGAACTCCAAAGGGGATCAGTTGATTGCAGATCTTATGTGGGAGGCTGTTCAGCTGATCAAATAAGCCGGGTAAATATTCTTTCAGCGCCCGTTTACCGGTAACTAACCAATGACAGCCGCAGGATAAACCAGCTGCCATTAACCGTTGACATCATTTATAGCTTCGTTTTCATTAATTCATTTATTATGAAAAAGAAGCAATTTTTCCTCTTCGCCTTGCTGGTCAGCCTGGCGTTTTCGTTTAAAAAACCGGTTACACAAAACAACAGCCTGCTTCCAGGAGCACCTGCCATTGAAGTGGTTGAAGTACAACCTGCAGATGCAGGAGGTAATCTTTTGTTTATGAGTTGTGCCGCCAAAACTTCATCGGATAAACCTACGGCGCAATTGTCGGCCCAATTCACGATTAAGAATAATGAAAAGAAACAGCTGACACTGAAAAGTATTACCTATTCCTATAAAAAAAACGGGATTGATGTGTTAAAACTCATGACCCCCAATATTGATGACAATACCGTTAAAAGTTTTACAATCAATAAAGGGGCTTCGTTTAGCTGGCAAAACAGCCGTGATTATCATGAGGTTGACAATGCAGTTTTTTTTGATACACCTTATCCTGTAAGTATACAGATCCGGCTGCAGTTTGATGGTTTCACAGATCCCTTTATTATTACCCGTAACCTGAAAATTTACAGTAATAACACATCAGGAAATGCGTATGGTTTTCCCGGGAGGCTTTCTCACCTGAAAGAAGGGGAGTATTGGTATTCTTATGGAGGCCATGGAGGTGGAAGTCAGTTTTATGCCTATGACTTTAAAGTGGAAGGCTGGGACAGTAAAACAAAAAAATGGTCCAATAAGTTCCCGGGCAAAGATGGTTCCGCCAATGATCATTACAGAGCTTACGGAAAAGACATCATCGCCATAGCTGACGGGATAGTGCTCGACTTTTCTGATGGCGTGGCTGAAAATAAAGGGGATGCTGGTGGTGGCAGTGGCGGAGGAAACTGGTTCAAGATCAATAATGGAAAAGAAACAATCTGCTATTTTCATATGCAGCCGGGTTCGTTAAGTAGTCACTTAAAGAAAAAGGGAGCGACGGTTAAAAAAGGGGAAAAGCTGGGTTTGCTGGGTAATTCAGGTAACTCAAGTGAACCACATGGCCATGTTCACGCTATCATTGATCCGGATGCAGATGGACAAGGGCAGTGGGTGCCGCTGAATTTTTCTGACATCTATATGATTGATAAAAATGAACTGAGTGCAGGACCTGATCCGGATGCCAACTGGACCAAAGTAGAAAAGAAAGGTCTTCCCTTTCTTCAGGACCGCCGTTGTATGATCTGGCCTTCTGCATCCAAACCCTGTTTATATCCCGGTGGTTGGGGAGAAATTGGCAGAAATGCAATTCCAGAAAATAAATACCAGCAGGAGTTTATGAATATCTGGAACTGCGGCTATTACCCGGTTTGGGTGGATGCCTATGATGTGGCCGGAAAAACTTACTTCAATACCATCTTCAGGTATAATACCGGAAATGTGGAGGTAGCAGTAAAGCATGATATGACCAAAGAAAGCTATCAACAGGAGTATCAGCAATGGGTAGGACAAAAAGGGTATCGGCTGCAGCAACTGGACAATTACAATGATAATGGTAAACTGAAATTTGCCGCTATTTTTATCAAAAAGCCCAATCAACCGGCTTCACAACCTGCCTATCATGCACAATCAGCGGAAGAGCACCAGCAGCTGTTTGAGCACTATACCGGGCAAGGTTATGTTCCGGTCAATGTATCCGTCACATCGGTTGGGGGTAAAAAGTATTATTCTGCATTTTATGAGAAAAGAAATGTGGGAACAAGTATGCTCAAAAGTTCACTTACCCAGCAGCAATACCAGGATCTTTTTGATGAGATGAAACAAAAGAAATGGGAACAGGTTTATATCAATGCTTATCACCATGAAGGGCAAACCCTGTTTTCAGTCATCTGGTATCAGGATGCGGGTTATAAATCTTTTACAGCAACCCGGAAATCGGATATGGATGGATATCAGGATAAATACACCGAAAGCCTTGGAGATGGATACCTCACCCGTTGTGTTACGGGTTATGAAGAAGGGGGCAAACATTGGTTTGCGGCACATTGGTCGAAATAGAAAATTGCCTTGCAGGAAAAGAACTATTTACTGGTTTTAATCAGGAAATAGTTCTTTTTCCCTTTCTGAGCCAGTATATATTGCCCATGTAACAGATGAGCATTATCAATTTTAAGTTCAATCGTTTCCACTTTTTTCCGGTTGATACTGATCCCGCCACCCTGCACCAGTTTCCGGGCCTCTCCCTTGCTCGGTGCAATACCGGTTTCTGCCAGGAAAGAAACAATATCAAAACCCGCAATGATTTTTTCTTTATCGAAATCAATCTTCACCACACCTTCCATGTTTTCCAGGTCTTCCGCACTTAAACTTTCAGCCGGCGCATGTTGATTGGCAAATAATTTCTCTGTAGTACGGATGGCTTCTTCAAGAGCAGGTGCCCCATGAACAAACCGGGTTACTTCTTCTGCCAGCTTTTTTTGTAATTGGCGGGCTGACAGATTCAACTGGTGATTGGTGATCAGTTCCTCAATGCTGTTTTTATCAAGAAAAGTGAAAATGCGTATCCATTTCTCTGCATCCGAATCGCTGGCATTCAACCAGAACTGGTAAAACTGATAAGGACTGGTTCTTTGCGGATCCAGCCAGACATTACCGGATTCTGTTTTACCGAATTTGCCGCCATCGGCTTTTGTGATCAGCGGATTGGTGAATACAAAGGCTTCCCCACCGCTTTTCCTGCGGATCAGTTCGGTACCCGTGGTCATATTTCCCCATTGATCGCTGCCACCCATCTGCAGTTTACAGTTTTTATGGGTATGCAGCCAGTAAAAATCATAGCCCTGCATCAGTTGATAAGCAAATTCCGTGTAACTGATTCCGGTTTCCCCTTCAATTCTTTTTTTCACACTGTCTTTGGCCATCATATAATTGACGGTGATATGCTTTCCGGCATCCCGCAGAAAATCTATGAAGGAAATATTTTTGAACCAATCATAGTTATTGGCCATTTCTGCCGCGTTAGGCAGTTCAGGATTAAAATCAAGGAATTGTTCCAACTGAGCTTTAACGCCAGCCACATTTTTTTGAAGCGTCTCTTCACTGAGCAGGTTTCTCTCTTCGCTTTTACCACTGGGGTCACCCACCATTCCGGTAGCACCTCCAACCAGTGCGATCGGTTTATGGCCGGCTTTCTGAAAATGGACCAGGAGCAGGATGGGTACCAGGCTGCCAATATGCAGGCTGTCGGCCGTGGGGTCAAAGCCAATATAGCCCGTGGTCATTTCTTTTTTCAGTTGTTCCTCAGTTCCGGGCATGATATCCTGGATCATCCCTCTCCAGCGAAGCTCTTCGATCAAATTCATTTTAAACCAGTGATTTAGCGCAAAAGTAAGCCAGAAAAATAAAGGGAAAGGGTTCGGGCAATAATTTTCTAAACAATTCGTTTTCAATAATTAGCCTTTTTGTCCAATAACCTATGTATTTCGGACCTTAAGGACTAATTTTATATGTCCGTTGCCGGTTTAAAACCCGGAACTGAGGCATCCCGTACTTATGAAAGCGATCCGATTTTAAACGCTTATCGAAAATTGTCCGAATGAAACCAACCACCCTCTGTTTGTCATTATTGACAATCCTCTTTTCCTTTAGTGCCACCGCACAATTCAGGAAGTATTCCAATGAATTTTTAAATATTGGGGCTGGTGCCCGTGGATTGGCCATGGGAGGAGCCCAGGTATCTTCCGTACAGGATGGTACGTCCGGTTACTGGAATCCTGCCGGTCTTACTGGTGTAAAAAACAATCCACAGGTTAACCTGATGCATGCCGAGTATTTTGCCGGTATTGGTAAGTACGATTATGTGGGGGTGGCTTTTCCTACGGCAAATAATAAACGTACCATTGGGATCACCGGTTTACGTTTTGCCGTGGATGATATCATGAACACCCTCTTTCTGGTAGAGCCGGACGGGACCATCAATTACAATAATATTCAGGCTTTTTCTTCCGCTGATTATGCATTTATTTTTTCCTTCGCCCAGCAGCTCAAACAAAAGAAGAATACCATCACCAATTTTGGATTGAATGCCAAAGTCATACACCGCAGTGTCGGAAAATTCGCAAAAGCCTGGGGTTTTGGACTGGATGCCGGCCTGCAGGTACATGCTAAAAACTGGCGATTTGGCGTATCTGCCCGGGATATTACCACCACTTTCAATGCATGGTCCTTTAGTTTTACCGAAAGAGAAAAAGAAGTACTCTATCTGACTAAAAATGATATCCCGGTTAAATCAACAGAACTCACGGCTCCCAGACTGATCCTGGGTATCGGTCATCAGTTCAACCTGGGTAAAAGCTCCAGCCTGCTGGTGGAAGGTAATGTTGATTTTACTTTTGACGGACAAAGAAATACTGTAATCAGTGCACCAGGTTTCAGCGGGGATCCTAAACTGGGCCTTGAACTCAATATCAAAAATGTGTTCATGATCCGGGGCGGTATTACCAATTTTCAAAAGGCTTTATCTGATGGCGATACCCTCAATCAGAAAAAAGTCTGGATCTATCAGCCCTGTGCAGGAGCCGGCTTTAAAATCGGAAATGTAACCATTGATTACGCATATAATAATCTGGCCAATCAATCCAACCCCTTATACACCCATGTGTTTTCGCTGAAACTGGATATGGTAAAAGCGAAAAAAGAAAACGACTAAAACTTCTGTACGCAATTTAAACTGCCTCACATGAAACGAATTATCCTCTTCTTCTTACTTATATCAGGCCTCCATGCCGGAGCCCAATCCTTCAATAATGAATGGATTGATTACAGTAAAACCTATTATAAATTCAAGATCGGAGCTACCGGTTTGTACCGGATCAACCAGCCGGTTCTGGCTGGCTCCGGATTAGGTGCTGTGCCTGCTGAGCAGTTCCAGCTCTGGCGTAACGGGCAACAAATTCCTTTATATACTTCTGTGCAAACCGGACCCATGGGGAGCTCAGATTATATCGAATTCTGGGGTGAAATGAATGACAGTAAACCCGATAAAGATCTTTACCGGATTGCCGATCACCAGTTGAATGATAAATGGAGTATGGAAACAGATACCGCCTGTTTCTTTTTAACAGTGAACCCTGGTGCCGGAAACCTGCGATTGGCACCCACCGCGAACACCCTGCCAAGCGCCCTGACACCCGAGCCGTTTTTTATGCATAATGCCGGAAAATATTATAAAGAAAAATACCATTTCGGTTATGCAGCAATTGTGGGTGATTATGTTTTTTCTTCCAGTTACGAAAACGGAGAGGGTTTTACATCCAATGATTTAACCGCAAATCTTACCAGAACAGAGAACTTCCCCAACCTTTTTCCCTATACCGGTGTAGGTGCGCCTTCAGCGGCCATTAAAATCAACGCAGCCGGTTATGCACTGAATCCAAGGAATTTTGAAGTAAAAGTGAACGGAACAGTGATTGCCACCCAAACAATGGATTTCTTTGACTATGTCAAAGTGAATTTCCCGGTTGCCATTTCTACTATCAGCAGCGGCAGTGCCCAGGTTGATATTAAAGACCTGCCTACGGGTCCGGACAGGATGGTGATTGCACAAACCGAATTAATCTACCCCCGTCAGTTTAATTTTGGTGGAGCCAATAATTTCTTTTTTGAATTACCCGCCAATGCAGCCGGCAATTACCTGGAAATAACCGGGTTCAATTTCGGATCTGTCAGTCCGGTATTATATGATTTAACCAATGGAAAGCGCTATGTAGCGGATATCAGTGCCGCTCCCATGGTTAAAATTGCTTTACAACCTTCGGCTACTGCACGTAAATTATTACTGGTGTCACAGGAGTCAGCATACCCCGTTCCTGTTACAACTTTACAACAACGGAATTTTATCAATTATGCGCTCCCCGCCAACCGGGGCAACTACCTCATTATTTCACATCCGAATTTTCTGGTCGGGGACAATCCAGTACAGGAATATGCAGATTACCGGGCTTCGGCAGCAGGAGGGAGTTATACCAGTAAAATCTATATGATTGATCAGCTGATTGATCAGTTCAGTTTCGGGATCAAGCAACACCCACTTTCTGTCCGCAATTTTATCCGTTGGGCCAGGGCTAATTTCGGACAACCCATAA
>DAORJS010000047.1:0-13832 GCA_035439185.1 Chitinophagaceae bacterium | reverse complement strand
ATGGGCCGGGGGGTTACAGTTTATATGGGTAAATACGGATTTGGAAGAAGGGGAGGAACAGAAAATGTGGAAATAATCTATACGGTTATTACCCGTTTGGAACTGAATAAGCTCAATACAGAATTAGAAAGAATTGAACCGGACGCATTTGTGGTTATGAGCAGTGTAAAAGATACAAAAGGAGGAATGATCAAGAAAAGACCGCTGAAACACTAGCAGGCCTCTTAAAAGTCGTTTACATCATACCAGAAATAAACTCCCTCAATAAATGAATGCTGAAATGGCTGCTGTTAATGACCAGTATTTGGTTTTTAATTTTTAACTTGGAGAAAATCGTCAACCCATGCGTATCGTTATAGCCCTGCTTTCCTGCCTGCTGTTTACTACACTGACTGCACAAAACCTGAAATCAGGAGGTGTTTTAAAACCGGTGCAGGCTAATATGGATATCCGGCATTATACCGTTGCACTGGAAGTGGATCCGGCTGCTAAAACGATTAATGGATATACTGAAATTGAACTGCTTTTACTGAAACCTTCGAATGAATTACTCTTTGATCTCTGGCATGGATTAACTATTTCCAACATCTGGGTCAATGGAATAGAACAAACATTTATCCATAATGAACAGGATCTGGTTTCTATAAAACTTGCCCAGGCACTTCCTGCCGGAAAACAGCTGGTAAAAATTGCCTATGGGGGTACACCTGCCGTTTCATCCCGCCCACCCTGGGTAGGCGGCTTTCAATGGGAAAAAGATAAAAACGGGAACCCGTGGGTTTCCATCACCTGTCAGGGAGAAGGCGCCAAGATTTATTTTCCCTGCAAAGACCATCCCAGTGATGAACCCAATGAAGGGGCTGATATGATCATCACCATACCCAGGGGGCTGGTGGCAACAGCACCGGGATTATTACAAAAAGTAACTAATAAAGGAGATAAGTCCGTTTACCACTGGAAAACCAATTATACCATCAGCAATTATTGTATTCTCTTCAATATCGGAAAATATAAACTGGCTAAAAGAATTTTTACCACAGTCAGTGGCAATAAAGTGCCAATGGAATATTATGTGCTCGAAGAAAATTTCAGCCAGGCTGAGAAACTGCTCGATCTCTTTGAACAATCCACCCGGATTCTGGAAAAGTATTTTGGTGAATACCCCTGGGTAAAAGAAAGAATTGCGGCCTGTGAAACACCACACCTTGGGATGGAGCACCAGACCAATATTGCCTATGGGAATAAATACCGTTATCAGAAAATGGGCGGTAAGGATTTTGACTGGCTGCTTCACCATGAATTCGGACATGAATGGTGGGCGAATAAAGTCACCAACCGCGACTGGGCGCATATGTGGATACAGGAAGGGATCTGTACTTTCGGTGATGCCATGGCTACCCGGGAACTGGCCGGTGAAGAAGCTTATCTGAAACGTATGCAGCAAACGGGACGGAATACAGAGAACCGTTACCCAGTTGTTCGGGGGGAGGAAGTAGATTCAGACAGTGCCTATACCGGTGATATCTATGGCAAAGGGGCTTTCTTTATGCATACTCTCCGCTATATCATGGGCGATCAACTCTTTTTTCCCACCCTGAAAAAACTGGCGACCGATCCTCAATATACTTATGATAATACCGTGGTAACGGCTGATGTTGAAAAACTATTCAGTGGTGCATACGGGAAAAGTCTGCAACCGGTATTTCATTTATTCCTGTACACCACTGATAAACTTGAAATACATGTAAAGCAGACCGCAGAAGACAAATACCTGATTCGCCTGTTGAATATCGAAATGCCTTTACCTGTTGATATCATCACGGATCAGGGTAAGCAGCGGCTGATGCTGGACAAAAAAGGAATCACGGTAAGCAGTAAAAAAGCTTTGCAGATTGATCCTTCCATGTTCTATCTGAAGAAAGTGATTATGGAATAAACTCACTTTAGTTTATCGGCGAGGTTACTGAAAGTATGATAGGGTCCTTTGTCGGCAAATGAATTGGCCAGCCAGGCAGGCAAACTGCCCCCGGGATCCACTTCCATGAAATAGACTATATGAATCGTATTGGCCGTTGGCATAGTGACTTTCCAGCTGGCCTTGTAATGGGAGATTCTTTGCCGGCCCGGGATTTCTGGCAGAAAATCAGGCTGATGCCCGCCCTGGATGGTCAGGAATTTCGGCAGACTGTCTGTTTTGATCTGCATCCGGATCACCACATCCCGGTTTGAAAAAGGGATGGGCATGGAGGTTTCAGAATAATAAATAAAATCATTCGGACTGTTCTTCTTCAGGATTTTACTTTTCTTGTTATTGTAAATCCAGTTTTCAAACCCGTCTACATCCTGTAACAAGGCCATCAGTTTGGTATAAGTGCCGCTGAGGGTACATTCCACTTTTACCGCTTTAAAGGAGGAATTAGCTACTTCTGAAGTATATACATTAATCCCGTTTTTAGACTTGGTCAGCTTCCAGTTACTCTGGCCGGCACAAACAGCAGCCATCAGCAGCATTACAGAGGATAAAAGGAAAAGCCGGTTGAAAAAAATCGATTGTTTTTCAGGCATAAGCTAAATTAAGAATTGAACGGGAATCAGTAAAGTATATTGGGCATCTTAACAGGTATTTATTAACAATACCCTAAAACAAGTACCATGGGGAGGGTAATTTAAATTCATTGGGAATAGTTACATTTATCAAAACATCACATGTCAATTTATTTACTGGACGGGGTAGGGGCCGGTTTTCTTTTATTTTTATTTGGCCTGGGGATACTCTTTCTTATCATCGCCATCCTGGCAGAAGCCATGGTGATGCAACTGATGAAGTATGAACCTGTATTCAAAAAAGCCGTGCTTCGTTCATTTGTAGTGAACCTGATTTCACTGGCTGCCGGCTTTATCCTTACATCTTCTTCATCCGCTCTTTTCCATTTGGAAAACATGGCTGGTTTTGCCCTGATGTTTGCTGTAACAATGCTGATTGAAACCACCGGATTATACCTGATGTATAAAGAGAAGCCTTTAGGCAGAACCATACTGGTAAGCCTGCTGATGAATCTGCTCACCTATTTACTGGCCTATATTTTAATCATCGGAATCTATTCTTAACTATGGACTATTTACTGCTGGATGTGGTGGATGTGGTACCGGCCCGGGAGGCCAATGGACCCGGTCTGGGTTTTTATCTTTTACTGGGCATCACGATCCTGGCAGAAGCGGCCCTGATGCGGGGTTTAAAATACCAGCAATGGGGGCCGGCATTATTCCAGTCATTACTGGCCAATCTGGCTTCACTGGCAATTGGATTTCTGTTACTGGAATGGGTGCCCGGACTTTTCTTTCCCAATGAGTTGCTTAATCTGGCAGCGCTCTGGCTGATCACGGTGTTGATTGAAACGCCGGTACTTTACCTTCTCAACAGACAGAAAATATTGACCAGCACCATTAAGGTTTCCTTGTTGATCAACCTGCTGAGCTATCTTTTATTCTATGGATATCTTCAGTTCTTTGCCCGTTGAAAGCCAGAATAGTCATACCATTCCTGGCCCTTGGCCATGGCATCAATGACCTGCTGGCGGGGTATTTTCTGGGATGCCTGGCTGTTTCATCAGCAGATGTAAAGAATATTGGACTTTCATTACTCATGTATAACCTGCTGGCCTTTGGAGGTCAGTATCCGGTGGCCATATTACTGGAACGGATCGGGCGTCATCAAAAGATGATCAGCGGGGCTTTTCTGCTCAATCTGGTTGCCGCGCTGCTGTTTTTTAAAATACCATCATTGGCCGTAGTGATGGCAGGAATCGCCTCTGCAGTTTATCATGTGGCAGGAGGCAGCGTTTGTGCCTCTGCTGATAAAGCACTTCCTATTGGTTTATTTGCGGCTCCGGGAGTAGTTGGCCTGATTGCCGGTGGATACCTGGCCTGGGAACAATACCATTTACAGTGGCCGCTGGCTGGCTGCTGCATTTTATTTTTGCTGCTGATACAATTTATAGGAATTAAAGATAAGGTAACTGGTTCAGGAGACAGTAAAAAGAGTCAGGCCACATCTGGAATTCATCTGGATAAACATGACCTGATCATGATCCTGCTGCTGATCGTCATATCTCTCCGGTCTGCTGTCTGGAATATTTTTCAATTGCTGCATGATCAGCAGTATGACTGGCTGCTGGCAATTGCCATTGCCGCATTTACCGGAAAAATAGCAGGGGGATGGCTGGCAGACCGGATCGGATGGAAGGCCTATACCTATTTCTCCATGATTGCAGCTGCGCCACTGATCAGTTTTTTCCGGAATGAACTGCTGTTATTCTGTATTGGGATCGGTTTGCTGCAATCCGGCATACCCGCCACAACAGCCCTACTCATTCGTTCATTGAATGGACAAAAGGAAAAAGGGATTGCCCTTTCATTCGGGGCTGCCATCATCCTGGGCGCTTTCGTATTCCTGATTCCGAAAGTGGTATCCACTGGTTTCATGATCCTGCCTTTAAGTCTGCTGGCCGTAATGCTATTGCTTTTTTGGACGACAGATCGTAAAAGCTATCCCATTAATTAGCACCGGTATTGTCAGGAATTGCCATCAGCGGTATGTTGGTATGATAGGACATTTTTTTGGTCATACTGCTGTTGAAAATGCTGCCTATCAAAGTGCGTCGGTGTGTGAGCATTACTATTAAATCGATATTTTCTTTGTCAATCCATCCCTGCAGGCTTTCCCTGAAATGACGGCCGGCCAGATGAACGGCATGGATTTCTGTCTCGGGATATTTTTCCCGCAGTTCATCCCTGAAATCGGCAATCATGTTTTCATGTTTTTTGAAATCTTCTGCATAGTCATCATCCATATCAGTGAAAACGGTCACATGAATAGAAGAAAGAAAATACCGGGCCAGTGTAACTACCGGATTCAGCAATTTATCCGGCACATTAAATTTATTAACTGCCAGCAAAATTTTGCGGGGTATACTCCATTCTGCCAAAAGTGGTACGGCCAGTACAGGTACCGGACTGCGTCCAATCACGGCAGCGGTCCGGCTGCCATACACCACTTCTTTTAACCCACTGCTGCCATTGGTCCCCATGACCACCAGATCCGGTTTATGTTCATATACGGCATTGATAACACTATTCACTGATGAATCCCTGAAAACCCTGGTGGAGGTTTCCACAAATTCGGTGGACCTGATACTCGCGGCCACCTCTTCCAGTTTTCCCTTCATACCACTGAAATCAACATCATCCATCAGTGTTTCCACGGCATGAATCAGCATGATCTCTGCGCCGGCTTTACGCGCAATCTGCACGGCAAAGTTCAGGGCCTTGTCTGCATTTGGTGAAAAATCAGTAGGTACCAATATCCGTTTCATGTTGCATAATTTTACACTGTGAAACAATAAAATCCCTGGTTACCCGCCTGTGACGAATATCACCGCCTCAGGTGATTTTTAACCGTAGCCAGGGTATTGAATCTCAACGAATTTCTATGCACTACATGATTACCGAACGATTTCATCCCGGAAAAGTTAAGGCGCTCTACCAGCGCTTCGCTGAAAAGGGAAGAATGCTTCCTGAGGGACTGGAATATGTCAACAGCTGGGTGAGTGAGGACCTCACTGTTTGCTGGGCAACTGATGTTTACGAAGGATCGGCTTTTACTGGATCAATGGATCCGGCAGTGGGATGATCTGGCCAGTTTTGAAGTTGCAGCATTGATCAGTTCGGCAAAGGCAAAGGAGCTTGCACTTCGATGAATGAAAAAACAGGCGGCAGGATATATGGAATTACCCGGGCGGATACTCTTATTAAGCGATGAGAGCGTTATCTCTTCTGCTGATTTCTATATTGCTTATCGGTTCTTCCTGCCGGGAAAATCCGGCTGATGCTGGTTCCGGAACCGGCTCATTAACTGTAAACACAAAACCTCCTTCAAAGATTATTGAGATTCCGCTTCCTTCCGGATTTAAACGAAGTCAGGTAACAGCAGGCAGTTTCGGGGAATGGCTGCGACAATTGCCATTGAAAAAGGATAAGACTGTTTATCTTTTCAATGGAAAACCCAAGGCCAATCAATCTGCCCAGTTTGCAGTAGTCAATATCAGTACCGGCAGTAAAGATTTGCAGCAATGCGCTGATGCACTGATGCGATTGCGGGCGGAATATCTGTTTACGACTGGTCAGTTTGATAAAATCTCATTTACAGATTATGCGGGTAAAACCTATACCTGGAAAGGAGGGAAAGACAGCCTTGCATTTAAAGGGTACCTTGAACAGGTATTTGGCTGGTGCGGTTCGGCTTCACTTGAGAAGCAATTAACATTAGTCAGGGATTTTAATAATATCAATATCGGTGATGTACTGATTCAGGGTGGCTTCCCCGGACATGCGGTGATGGTGACTGACCTGGCTGAAAATGAAAAGGGAGAGAAGATATATATGTTGCTCCAAAGCTATCAGCCGGCACAGGATATGCATATCCTGGTAAATCCCTTGGATAGCAGTATCAGTCCATGGTACCAGGTTGGAAACGACCGGAAGATCTATACACCCGAATGGCATTTTCAAAAGCAGCACTTACGCCACTGGTGAGAACTACAGAAGAAATGCAATTTGTGGCTTCCCCGAATTGGTTATTTTTGCCAAAAGCATTTAAATGAAAACACTTTTTGCCCTCCTGACCGGTTGCTTACTATTTTCTGCAGCAGGAGCTCAGTCAAAAACCTCAGTACCCGACAGTACTAAAAAAATCATGACCGTAGAAGCTTCCTGCGGTCAATGTCAGTTCAAAATGCAGGGCAAGGGTTGCAGCCTCGCAGTCAGAATAGATGGTAAATCTTATTTTGTAGATGGCACTGCTATTGATGATCATGGAGATGCCCATGGTCACGATGGTTTTTGTGAAGCCATCCGTAAGGCTGAAGTACAGGGAGAAGTAGTTGATAATCGTTTCAAAGTCACTTATTTCAAACTGCTGCCCGTGGCTAAGACCAAGTCCCGGCCATAGCAGGGTTACAGGTCTTCCTTCGTGGATTTGGTTTTGAACTGCAATTTCCGTAGAATTACGTATAATTAAAACCACCTACAATGAGAAAAACTCTCAGAACAATTTTTCTGGGCACCCTGGTGCTTTCAGTAGTTGCAGTGGCCTGCAATAACAAAAAAGACAAGAAGGAAGAGCCGGCAAAAGTTGACACGCCAAAAGTTGAAACAGCCCCGGTAACAACTCCGGTTGATACTCCGGCTAATGGCGGTGATACGATTGTTCCCAAGCCGGTAAAACCCGGAGAATAAGTTTTCTGATTAGAAAAAAATTACATCACCCGTTGTTATCAGCGGGTGATTTTTTTATGTCTGCTAAAACCGGAGTCACTGTTTCTGTTTCCGGCTCCGGCTGGTGCGCCATGGCATGTTTGTGCCGGTGATGCAGGAGTTTATGAATCAGCCAGTGTTCCAGCTTATGATGCATGGGAATCAGTATAGCTGCCAGTCCAACAAAGATCAGTATCTCCAGAACAGGAGTATGATGGGTAAGTTCGGCCACTGTCGGATGCAGGAGCAGGGTGAGGTATTCAAAAAGAAACAGCAATGAAAGCACGCCCATTACCCGGATCAGTTTAACCGGCACATTTACGCGGCTGAGAAATAAGGTCAGCAGGAAGATACCGGGGATAAAGATGGCAATCAGCAGCATCTGTAATTGCTGGGCTCTTTTTTTCTGTTCCCTGGATTTTTCTTCCTGCAATTCCAGTTGCCGGTATTGTTCATTGCTGGAAATCACCTGTGACTCCCTGATTTTATCGCGGCTGTTCAGTTCCTCGTTTAACCCTTTTACATAATCTACATAGGTAAAGGCACTGTCAATGGCCCTGACTTTTTTGTAATGTTCAGTCAGGAATTCGGCGGCATCCAGTTCTTTGGAAAGAAATTTCCCGCTTTTGGCTACAGCTAAAGACAATCCTGCATAATGGCTGGCAGAATCATATTGCTTTTTATCTTCAAAAAGCCTGGCAAGTCCCAATGTAGTTTCGCATAACATTTCATCATCACCCGCTGCTTTCAGGTACCCGATGGCGGCTTCATAATTTTCCATGGATTCTTTAAAGCGGCCCATTTTCCGGTAACTATGTCCAAGTCCGGTGAGCGAGGTACCAATCAGATCTCCATCTTCATCTTTTCTGGCCAGATTAAGTGATAAACTGAAATACCGGTAAGCGGAGTCTGACTGATTGAGCCGGTCATAAATATCACCGGTATTCAGGGCAATATTATACTTCAGTGGTTCCACATTATTCTGCTGGATGATGGAATCAGCTTTATGGTAATATTCCAGTGCTTTGGGATATTCTTCCTGGAAGGCATACACGATTCCAATATTCATCAGTACACTGGCCAGGTTGAATGGTTTACTTCTTTTTTCTTCGATCTTGAGTTTTTCAATATTCAGTTCAAGTGCTTTGGTGTAGTTGCCGATTTTAAAAAAAGTATTGGCCAGGATCCCGTTTGATCTGGATTCGCCTTCAATAAAATTGATCTTGCGGGCCAGCGATAATGCTTCAAAGCCAATGGTCAGCGCTGTATCGGGATTAAATACACTGGTGGCACTGGCCAGTTGCCAGAGCAGGTTAACACGGGAAGTGTCGGCATTCACTTTGGCCAAGTCTCTGGTAAGGCTGTCTGCTCTTGGTTTCTGGGCAGCAAGGGGTTTGCTGTAAATCAGGAAAGCAATCAATAAAACAATCAGGCTGACAAAACGGTGATATAGATCCCTGCGGTTCATTTGTGTTAGTTGGCTGTTCTGATTTTGATGTAATTTATAGTATTCTTGCGTTTTAACATTTAAATGTCATTGAATGATCAGGCAAGCCCTTGTAAGCGATATTCCCCAAATCCAGTTGGTCAGAAATGCCGTAAAGGAAAATACACTCTCTGATCCAGCGCTTGTACCCGATCAGGATGTGGAAGACTATATCAATCGAAGAGGCAGGGGCTGGGTATGGGAAGAAACGGGGAGAATTGTTGGCTTTTCGATTGTATCAGTTATTGATAAGAATGTCTGGGCCTTGTTTGTGGAACCGGGTCATGATAAAAAAGGAATCGGCAGGGTGCTGCATGATGAAATGATGAATTGGTATTTTAAGCAAACGGATCAAAATATCTGGCTGAGTACCTCACCAGGTACCCGGGCAGAAGGATTTTACCGCAAAGCGGGTTGGCAGGAAACCGGCATTTATGGCAAGGGTGAAATCCGCTTTGAAATGAGCCGGAGTCAATGGCAAAACCAGTCGGCCATCTCGTAAAATTCAAATATCTTTATACATCCCGGCAGGCAACTTCCGGGCTTATCCGACAGTCTTAGCACTGAGATTCAAACCTTATTCGAATGAAGAATATTGCTTTTGCCTTTCTGCCCCTGTTAATAGCCGGATTTATGCTGCCCGGTGAACAATGCAATTTGCACCGGGCGGCGCCTCCTCCTGCAGATGGTCCCTATGTTTTATATACCAATAATAAAATTCTAGTGCACCAGATCCTGGAAGAAGACGGGGTATTACGGGCTGCCACTTCAACCTATGAAACTGGTAAAAAGGGAGAAATCAGTCTGCTGGTTGGAACGGATATTCCCGGAAAATTCTTTCCGGTAAAACTGAAGTCTGAACTGGAGCCTGAAAGAACAGAGTACAATGATGTAAAAAAGCAATTTATCCTTTCTGATATCGAAGGAAATTTCGGTGCCTTCCGGCAGTTATTGCAGGCCGGGGGTGTTATTGATACTAATTTTCAATGGACTTTTGGCAATGGCCATTTAGTACTTACCGGTGATTTTGTGGACCGGGGTACCATGGTCAATGAAGTGCTCTGGCTGATTTATTCCCTCGAAGATCAGGCCAAAGCAGCCGGTGGTTATGTGCACTATGTTTTAGGGAACCACGAGATCATGAACATGAGTGGGGATCTTCGGTATGTGCATGCACAATACCTGAAGGCAGCGGCCCTGCTGAATACCGGATTTACAGATCTCTACGGACCTAACTCCGAGCTGGGCCGTTGGCTGCGCACCAAGAACGTAATGGAAAAAATCGGGGATATTCTTTTTGTTCACGGCGGCGTATCCGCTCCGGTGAATATGATGGAGTTAAGCACTTCCCGCTTAAATAAGATGGTTAGACCACATTATGCTGACAGCCTGATGAAATTCAAACAACCAGAGCTGGAGATTTTGTACAGTGACCTGGGGCCGTTCTGGTACAGGGGTTATTACGGTGGAGCGTACCGGGCGCATTTGAGTACTATTGACAGCACCATCCGTCATTATAAGGTTAAAAAAATTGCCACCGGTCATACGGTGATAGCCGATACCATCTCCGCATTAATGGGTGGTAAATTAATCAATACAGATGTACACCATCTGAAAGGACATACAGAAGCTTTGATGGAAGAAGAAGGAATTTTTTACCGGGTACTTCCGTCGGGTGAGAAAAAAAGATTTCTCTGAGCGCTATTCTTTTCTCAGTTCATCATCATAATAGTCATACCGGCTCACCCTGCCATTGCTGATATCCACCCGCAGGAGTAGATTGATCTGTCCGCTGCTCAGTTCTTCATTATCTTTCCCAAGTATTAATAACTGCCGGCCATTATAAAACCAGTCGCCCCATTCTTTTAATCCGGTATTTATCGTCCAGGAAACTTTTCCTGTAACACTGACTCTCCCCAGCAGGATCCGGGCATCTCTTCCGATCTGTTCCCGGTAGATAATCAGAAAATCATTACCCGGCAGACGGATGGGTCTGGCTGTTTTTTTGTCCAGTAAAAATCCACCGTGCAGAAATCCGGACTGGGAGGCAGGACTGTTCGCCGCATCTTTATTCAATGTAAACTGTCCGGGTCTTTTTTCATCCAGTGAAGAGATATACAATTGCCGGCGGGCTGTTTCATCATTTTCCGCATTGTCTTGCAGACTGTTACTTAGTTTTTTAAATTCAGCAGGGCTGTATAATCCAAACCATTGTCCGTTGATGGTATCCTGGTTCACATATAATTCATTATAATTGGGGGTTCCCTCCAGGAGGTTTTCGAGTTTTCTGTCCAGATCCCGGCCATTGCGTTCCAGATCACGCAGCTGATTTTTTCTTTCGCGGAGACTGTCTCTGCGTTTATTCAGCATTTCCCGGTCTGCATAATATTCTTTTGTGATGCGGCTGTATTCAGCCTGACTGATCCGGCGGGCAGCATAATCATCAGAGGGTCTTCTGTTCTTTTGTTCATACAATGAATCCATATCGGCCCTGTGTTGTTTTTCAGCGGCCTCCACTTCTTCGATCAGTTGTTCAATGGAGTTTTGGGTTCCATCATCATTGGTTTCCACTGCCAGCAGGGTTTGTGTATTCAGTTTCCATTTACTTCCATCCAGGGCCGTAAAATAAAGCAGGGTGGAAGCGGGGTCAAAGCGGTAATAACGACGCTCTCCCGGAAATTTACCGGTTAAGGCCGGGTTCTTTTGTTCCAGGATGGGGATATCCGCTTTCTTTTCCAGGCTAAGGGCATCAAAAGCCATGGGTTCCCCGATAAAGACCCAGGCGAGTGGACCGGAAGCGCCCAACACTTCAACGGGATGATTTTTAATATCGCTCTGGGATTTCACTTTGATCTCTTTCAATTTAGCGGTGCTAATAGCATCATTGATCTGAAGATAATAGCTGGTACTGGCGGATTTGCGAACCATATTACCCTGTCGGGAATAGCTGTGAATTTTGAGATGAGGCATAATGGTCATTATGACCCCTTTCCCGTCTTTTTCAAGGTAAAGGGCCGGAACCGATGCATATTGTTCTTTCATGCCTTTGGGGGCACCCCCAAATCCGCTGTTGATACAACTGCGGATCAGGAACAGGATGCCTCCTGTAAGCACAATAATCACGAGGAGGGCAATCAGCCAGGGCCGGGACAATGTTTTCATGCCCGTTAAATTAAGAAAGAAATGAGACCGGGAAAGCGATTTCACCCTTTTAGGGGAGAAAAGCCCGGGACTGTATTGTCAAATTTGAAGTGGGAATAAAATCAGGTATTGTTTTTTTATGGATCAAAAAACTTTGGCTATTTTGTTCACCACTTCATCGTTTACCCGTGGAGCCGATCAATTAACTATCAAAACCAAGCATTATGAAAAAATTACTGATCCTGTTTTTTGCAACCAGCCTCTTTGTGGCCTGTAACAATGATAAAAAAGACGACCGCCGGTCTACCCGCGACCGCGAAAAGGAAAAAGATGATTACCGTAGCCGGGACGATGAAGAAAAAGATGATTCCCGTAATACAGATTATAAGGATGATGAGAGAAGCACCCGCGACAAAGATGAGGACCGGGATACCCGTAAATCTGCCAGCGGCTGGCCACAATCCAGCAAAGATGAGTTTGTAAACAGCTGTGTACGGGAAGCTGTTAAAAATGGCCAGACCCGCTCTATTTCCGAGCGTTATTGTGAATGCATGGTGGAAAAAATGGAAGCCTTGTACCCCGATGTCAGTGAAGTGGAAACCCTGACTGAAGATGATATTAATTCAGTGGTCAACCGCTACAAGGATAAATGTCTTGAATAAAATTTCCTTTCCGGAAATAAAGGCCTGTACATTTTAACTGTACAGGCTTTTTGCTTTTAGGTTTTGTCGGCATTCCCGCTTAAATTTGCCCTCCTTAAAACAAGAACCGAATGGCAAGATCAATCGCTTTCCGGGAAGCCCTGAGAGAGGCAATGACTGAAGAAATGAGACGGGATGACCGGGTATTTCTGATGGGTGAAGAAGTGGCCGAATACAATGGTGCTTACAAAGTGAGCCAGGGTATGCTGGCTGAATTTGGTCCCAAAAGGGTGATCGATACCCCCATTTCAGAATTGGGTTTTGCTGCTGTGGGTGTTGGGGCCGCTCAAAACGGTTTGCGACCCGTGGTTGAATTCATGACCTGGAATTTCGCGGTCCTGGCTTTAGATCAAATTCTCAATACAGCTTCTAAGATGTTGGCAATGAGCGGTGGACAAGTTAGTTGTCCGATCGTTTTCCGTGGCCCAAACGGGTCTGCCGGTCAGCTCGGTGCCCAGCACTCTACCGCTTTCGAAAGTCTCTATGCGAATATCCCGGGAATCAAAGTGGTATCTCCCAGCAATGGGTATGATGCCAAGGGGTTGCTGAAACAGGCGATCCGTTATGAAGAAGATCCGGTGGTATTTATGGAGAGTGAAGTGATGTATGGCGACAAAAGCGAGGTACCCGAAGAAGAATATTATATCGAACTGGGCAAGGCTGATATCAAAAAAATGGGCCGGGATGTAACCATCGTTTCTTTTAATAAAATGATGAAAGTGGCTCTCGGTGCTGCTGCCGAACTGGAAAAAGAGGGCATCAGTGCCGAAGTGATTGATCTGCGAACAATTCGTCCGCTCGACTGGATGACCATCCTCGAGAGTGTGAAGAAAACAAACCGCCTTGTAATTGTGGAAGAGCAATGGCCATTTGCCTCCATTTCCTCTGAAATCACCTACAGGATCCAGAAAGAAGGTTTTGATTACCTCGATGCGCCAATCCGCCGGATTACTGCTGCTGATGCACCATTGCATTATGCCGGGAATCTGGTGAATGCCGCCTTACCAGATGTACCCAGAACGGTGAAACTGGTTAAGGAAGTGATGTACACCAAAAAATAAGGACAGCCAAAAATAACCGCGCCCCGCTTTGATACCTCAAAGCGGGGCTTTTTATGTATCGTAGTTCTACGAAATGAAAAATATATTTCTGTTTTCGTGCATCGGTTCGCGTAAGAAGCTGCATCTTTGTTA
>DAORJS010000046.1:0-14054 GCA_035439185.1 Chitinophagaceae bacterium | reverse complement strand
ATTTTTTGCCACGAATTCACGAATTTTTTTTCTTTTAATTGCTTGTTTCCTTCATTCTTCCAAAGTAAATCAGCTCAATTTTTAACTGCTTTGACTTAGTGTCAACTCAGGTCATGCTGATTTTCATGGCCTTCATCAAACCATATAATGAAACAAGTGTCCAGGTGGCTTCCAGAATCACAAAGGGCCAGTAGCCGATCATCAAAGAGGCGGTAGTGGCCAACCCTGCCCCGATAATATTGAGGACAAAATAGATTTTACTGTCTGTTTTCATCAGCTTTTCTGTTCCCAGAAAATAGGCCAGGAGGATGAGTGCCACCCCGACTGAACCGATAATATCATTCATTGCCATAATAATTATATTGTTTTAGATTTGATTAAATTCATGCTATGGCAAAGGTGGCAAAAAAGAAAGCGGAAAAGCCTGTTCAAAAATCAGGAAGCGGAAAAAAATCCTGGCAGGAAAAATTACATCCGGACCGGGAGGCTGAAATAGAAGTCACCACCAAAAAATTTGCCGATATTCCATCGGGATCCAGTATGCTGATTGCCACGCCCTTGATCGTGGATCAGTATATCCGTCAGATCCCAAGAGGTCATTTTTCAGATATCCGGCAAATAAGGAAGGATCTGGCAGCTGAGTACCATGCCCAGTATACTTGCCCGATTTCAACGGGTATATTCGTCAGAATTGTAGCCGAAGCCGCATTTGAGGAATATGAAAACGGGAAAGCCCTTGCCCAGATCACACCATTCTGGAGAGCCCTGAGTGCCAAATCACCATCGGCGAAGAAACTGAGTTTTGGGATGAATTTCCTGCTGGAACAGCAAAGAAAAGAAGGGATCATTCCTTGATGTACGAACGAATGCCATCCAGATACATCTTTCCCCTTTTTTCCGCAAAATAATCAGCCACCAGTGCAATCAGTGACATGATAGCTAATGCCAATCCGAAACCTCTCCAGAAATCATTGCTGAAATCACGGATAAAATACAGGTAGATCCCGGCTCCTGCGAGCAATAACAGGATTTCCGTCCAACGATAGATTTTAAAATTGAACATTACCTGCTGCATTCTCGGCCATTCCTTTTCTTTGAGTTCTGCGGGATTCATATCCAATGCATACACATTCCGGATCCGGTCACTATCGCTGCGCCGGTAAACGGTGTATCCCACTACCCCCAGCAATGCCCCTACTATAGCCAATGGAATCGCTGCCCCCTTATAAAAAGCACCCGAAAACCCGAAAAGAAATACCATCGAAACCAACAGGGCTGACAAGCCAATCCCGATAAAAAAAAGACTTTCCTTTTTCTCGGCATTAAAATACTGTTCGATCGCCTGTTTGCTGAACATGTTCTATTGTTTAATAGCATCAATGATATCCTTACTCATCGGGGAAACGGAAGGATCAAAATAATGAGTCAATACGCCCTCTTCATTCACGAGGTACTTCGAAAAATTCCAGGAGGGTGGTTTGCTGTTCCAGCCGTTTTTGGCAGCATTCGTGAGCCATTGATAAACCGGGTGCTGGCCGGACTGGGCAATCACAACTGACTTTTTCATTAACGGGAAGCTCACCCCGTAATTGGCTTTACAAAAACTGGCTATTTCTTCATCGCTCCCTTTTTCCTGTTCCTTGAAATCGTTGGCCGGGAAACCAATCACCAGCAGTTTCTCCGGATAAGTTGCTGCCAGTTGTTGCAGATCGCTATATTGATTTGTATAACCGCAATTACTGGCTGTATTGACTAATAATACTTTTTTGCCCCTGAATTTTTCAAATGAAACCGTTTCGCCATTATTGGCCTGAGCCGATAATTCATAAAAAGAAACAGGAGGCTTCACTTTTTCATGGGCCAGCTGCTTTGAATTCTTCCCTGTGAGTTTGGTAATCCACATAAGGGCGGGATACACTGCTTTCAATACTTTCTGCCGGTAGGTCATGCTTTTTGAGTTACGGTTTACAATTTCCACATATACTGCAAAGGCAGCTATAAGTATCAATAGAACAAGCAGGAATCGTTTTAGTTTCCTCATCGGATGACCCATTTGAAGATTTTCAGTTTACCCTTCATTGGCGGATATTTAATTTTGGGATCAAACCAGGAAGGGGTTTTCATTACAGCCTTGGCATGACTGAATGTATCAAAGGAGTATTTACCGTGGTAGTTCCCCGTTCCGCTGAAACCCCTGCCCCCAAAAGGCAAATGGTGATTGGTCAGGTGCCAGCTGCAATTGTTTACACAGGCGCCACCGGAAGGTACAGCCTGCAGCCAGGCTGCTTCTTTTTTCCGGCTGGATGTATAGATATAAAACGAAAGCGGATTGGGATGTCGACTGATGATCAGTAAGGCTTCTTCCATGTTACGAAAAGGGATGACTGGCAATACCGGTCCGAATATTTCTTCATTCATCACAGCAGCATCCGGTGAAACATCCCGCAGCAGGGTTGGCTCGATAAACAGACGTGATTTATCTGTTCTTCCCCCACAAACCAGTGTTCCTTCTTTTAAATATTTCCCGATCCGGTCGAATTGCTTTTCATTGATGATCCGGCAATACCCATCATCCTCTTCGGGTTTTTCAGAATACATCACGGGAATAAAATCCCGGATCGCTTCCAGTGTGGGTTCCAATACCGACTCATGTACCAGCAGGTAATCCGGTGCCACACACATCTGACCGGCATTGGAAAATTTTGTAACGGCTATTCTTTTCGCAGCCACTTTGATATTCGCATCCGCTTCTACAATACATGGACTTTTACCACCCAGTTCCAGTGTAACGGGTACCAGTTTCTCTGCTGCCATTTTATAAATGATTCTTCCCACTTCGGTACTGCCCGTATAAAAAACATGATCAAATGCAAATTGCTGCATCATGGCTGGAATCACCTGCTGACCCTCTCCCTGTACATATAATATATATTCCGGGGGATAGAGCTGCTCAATCATCTTTTTCATCACCGCATCTGTGGCAGGAGCAAACTCACTGGGTTTCATCACCACACAATTGCCGGCTGCTATCGCCCCCACCACCGGATTCATCAGCAGCATAAAGGGATAGTTCCAGGGGCCGATAACCAGCACCACTCCAAGCGGTTCTTTGATCACCCGGCTGGAAGAAGGCAAATTAACCAGATTGGTGCCCTTTCGCTCGGGGCGCATCCAGCGTTTCAGGTTCCGCAGGGCCGCATTGATTTCTGCCATCACAAATCCAAGTTCTGTGACCCAGCATTCTTCCCGGCTTTTTTTAAGATCCTGCCGCAGGGCTTCATATAATTCTTCCTCATATTCCAGAATGGCGGCTTTTAGTTTGCGGAGCTGTTCTTTTCTGAATTGATAAGACAGGGTATGACCCTGGTTGAAATACCCACGCAATTTTTCCAGACTGCTGCTCCCTTCCATTTTGGTAAATTTGTTACAAGTTATCAAAAACCCCATTACCAACGCTTGATATCCCTGCAGGAACTGGAAACATTGCATCCCGATAAAACCGGATTGAATCAACGGATTCATGCGTATTGGCAGGATTTCTTTTCAGGAAATTTTAAATCCTGTCTGAATTATATTTACCCCCCTTTACTGGAAAAAATTCCCAGAAAAAAAATACTGGAGGGTTTTAACCGGACCTTTAAAAGAAAGTCAATCACGATTACCACCGACCTGGCCACCATTGACTCCTTTAGCAAAATGGTGGAAGCTGATGAAGGTGACTTTTGCCGGATTGATTATACCATGCTGATGGCTGTTCAATTCAGTGCTGATCAGAAAACAGGTTTGCCCAAAACAGAGGCGAGAAAGAAAAAACGACAGGAGTTCATGCTCTCGATGTACCAGGCCCAGTATGGAAAGGAAAACGCCTGGTTTGACGAAATTACCAAGAGCTTTTCGATCCATATCAGCAATAAATTACTGGCCATCCGGAAAGACGAATCTTCAGACTGGTATTTTATGATGCTGTCTGAACACCCATTGACTGCTGAACTGATACCCGCCTCCGTTTTGCTGATTTTAAACCATGAAACATGACGCATGAGTATTTTATGATGCAGGCCCTGAAAGAAGCACAGAAAGCATTTGAAGAGGAGGAAATACCCATTGGTGCCGTGGTGGTGATCAATGAAAGAATCATTGCCAGGGGCCATAATATGACCGAGCGGCTGAATGACCCCACAGCCCATGCCGAAATGATTGCACTGACTTCCGCATTCAATGCACTGGGAGCCAAATATCTCCCGGATGCAACCCTTTATGTAACCATTGAACCTTGCCTGATGTGTGCGGGTGCATTATACTGGAGTAAATTGGGCAGGATCGTGTACGGAGCAGCTGATGAAAAAAACGGGTATAAAAAAACAGCGGGGACCAACTGGCCCTTTCATCCAAAGACCGAACTGATCCGGGGAGTGCTGGAAGATCAGTGTGCACAACTGATGAAAGATTTTTTTCAATCAAAAAGATGACCATGGCAACAAAATCAGGGCAACAAATAACCACCACCCACCCGCGTACCGGAAGCCAGCTCAATATTGACAGCAGTATTTATGAACCATTTAAAGCTGCCATCATTCAAAGCCTGAAGGGCAATAAGGGCAAGACCTTTACTGCACTCACTAATGATGTGACAGCTTTTATCAGGAAAAAAATACCAGGGTTCAGCAAATCAATTGCCTGGTATACAATTTCTGTGCGGCTTGATCTTGAAACAAAGGGAATAGTGGAAATTTTTACAGAAAAAGGACAAAAGCTTAACAGGTTGACAGGAAAATAAACCTTCTTTTCGAAAGCAGGAACAAATCAGCTGATACCCGGGCTTATTCAACCCATGTTGCTTACTTTTGTTATCCTTTCAAAGTCATTCACTATTAAACTATACAACTATGGCATTTACACTTGCACCTCTACCTTACGCACATGATGCACTGGAGCCGCATATTGATACGCAAACCATGCAGATTCACCATGGCAAACACCATCAGGCTTATGTAGACAACCTGAATAAAGCCATTGCCGGAACCGAGCATGAAAATAAATCACTGGCAGAACTGGTAGCCAATGCCGGAAAAATTTCACCTGCTGTCCGTAACAATGGCGGTGGTCATTGGAATCATACATTTTTCTGGGAAAGCCTGGACGAAAAAGGTGGTGGTATGCCTGCCGGTAAACTGGCCGAAGCCATCCATGAAGCATTTGGTTCCTTTGAAACATTTAAAGAAAAATTTGCCCAGGCTGGCATGACCCGCTTTGGCAGTGGCTGGGCCTGGTTATTGGTAAAAGACGGCAAACTGGAAATCAGTTCCACTCCTAATCAGGATAATCCTTTGATGGATGTGGCAGATGTAAAAGGTACTCCTATCCTTGGTGTAGACGTATGGGAACATGCTTATTACCTGAAGTATCAGAATCGCAGGGCTGATTACCTGGCTGCATTCTGGAATGTGGTTGACTGGAAAAAAGTGGCAGACCGGTTTGAAGCTGCTTAAGATTTTATACTTTATCGATACTGACCCCGGTTATTGACCGGGGTTTTTTATGTCAGGGAACCGGGTCATAACCACTCCCTCCCCAGGGATGACATTTGGAAATTCTTTTCAGTGATAACCAAAAGCCTTTGAATAATCCATGCTTTTTCAAAGCCTCGGCCGCATAATGGGAACAGGTGGGTGTAAACCGGCATTTAGGTCCCAGCCAGGGAGAAATAACCCACTGGTAAATTTTGATCAGTGCAATAAAGGGCAGGCTAAGCAGCCGGAGGAATACTTTCATGCAGTGATTTGATCAGTTTCACAATTATTTTCTGTACGGATGTATGCAGCAGCTGATAGTCCTGTTTTTCCCGGCCGGTGTACATGAGAAAAAGATGCAGTCCTTTTTGATGGGAAACCAGCCATTCTTTCAGCGGCATTTTTTGTAAACGATATGCCTCTCTTGTTTGTCGTTTGATGCGGTTCCGGTCTACTGCCTTTTTAAAGTTCCGGGTACTCACTCCCACAGTAAAAAGCAAGCCGCTATCTGCCGGGTGATAAATGATCCGGTAGGGAGCAATCACAAAACTCTTCCCGGAGCTGAATAATTGTTCCAGCGCCTTCCGGCTTTTCAGCCTTTCTTTTTTATGCAGTGTAAATTGTCCGCTCATAAAAAAAGCCCCGCCGCCGGCGGAGCTTCAATTTATTGAAACCTCAGCAGTAATGGCTTATTTCAGTTTCCTTTCGTCGGAAACTGTCAGTTTTTTACGACCTTTTCTTCTTCTGGCGGCCAGTACTTTACGGCCATTGGCTGTTTCCATACGCTGACGGAAACCATGCACGGCTTTACGACGCTTACGGTGAGGTTGGAATGTACGTTTCATAATTTTTTTGATATGCGGACCGGGAGAACGGTCCAGGTTTCATAATCACCACAGGTCACCACACCGGTGGTTTTGTGAAAGGACGGCAAAGGTAAGGGTTGGAAGCCAGAACAGGGAAAGATCAGGCAAAAAAATTAATGGCCGATTGTTATCGGTTGATTATCAGTCTAAATATGGCCCAATTCCGTATGAATGGATTCGATAGGCTGGCCATAAAATAAGGCCCCATGGCTGTCGAAATCGGTGGTATCGTCGGTTGTATAAAAAACCCGGCGGCCGTTCCTGCTGCATTGCTTTTCTATTTCA
Source organism: Chitinophagaceae bacterium (assembly GCA_035439185.1). GTDB lineage: Bacteria > Bacteroidota > Bacteroidia > Chitinophagales > Chitinophagaceae > JJ008. The sequence goes on along the minus strand of DAORJS010000046.1, from coordinate 7,393 downwards.
GGATGACGCTGTAAATAATCAGCCAGGCTTTCTGCCACAATCTCACCCTGAGCCAGGAGTTTAACGCCGATAGGCAGGTGCTCTTCAATTTTTTCACGGAGTAATGGATAATGGGTGCATCCCAACAGGATCACATCAATATTCTCTCCCTTTTCAAATAACTGGTGCAGGTTTTTTTTGATGAAATAATCGGCTCCATGGCTTTCATGTTCATTATTCTCGGCAAGGGGCACCCACATCGGACAAGCTTCCTGAAACACATTCAGCTCCGGAAAAAATTTACCGATTTCCATGGGATAAGAACCGGAGGCCACAGTTCCATTGGTGGCCAGCACGCCTACGCTGCCTGTTTCTGAAAAGCGGCCGATGATCTCAGCCGTAGGTCTGATCACGCCCAGCACCCGTTTAGCCGGGGCAAGGCGGGGAAGATCATGTTGCTGAATCGTCCTCAGGGCTTTAGCAGAAGCTGTATTACAGGCTAAAATCACGAGGGAGCACCCCTGATCAAAAAACCATTGCACGGCTTCCAGGGTATAGTGATACACGGTATCAAAAGATCGATTACCATAAGGAGCCCGGGCATTATCACCCAGGTAGAGATAATCGTATTGCGGTAAACGGCTGACGATTTCTTTCAGCACGGTTAATCCGCCGAAGCCTGAATCAAATACACCGATGGGAGATGCCTGAGACATACTACAAATGTACTCCTGAAAACAGAATACCCCCGGATCCGGGGGTATTCCTGAAATTATTTTATGATCACTTTACTTGGCTTTGGGCAGGGTGACTTTTAGCTTAGCTGCCACCAGTCCTATTATATCATCTGCATCAGGGGCTACCAGCAAGGCTTCCTTGGTCATTACATGGGTGTACCCTTTTTCCTTGGCCACTGCTCTTATCGCATCATATACTTTTCTGTAAATAGGAGCCAGCAATTCATTTTGTCTGGTCTCGATAGCCTGGTTCACAATCTGCTGCCAGTTCTGAATCTGGTAGATCAGTGAAGGCAGTTCTTCCTCAATTTGCTTTTTAACAGCAGGAGGAGCAGGCTTTACTGAATCTCTGTACACACTGTCCTTGTACTGATAGAGGGAAACAATCTGGGCATAACGGGGGTTGATCGAATCGCTCTGATATTTCTCAAGAATAGAATCGATTTTGGCTGTTTCAGGCATAGAAGCAACCATATCATCAATACGGATATAGCCGATCTTTATCTGCGCCCCGGCATCTGCGCTCATCAGCAGCACAGCTGCAAGGATAAATACTGAGAGTACTTTTTTCATGTTCTTTGTTTTTTTTATCACACCGGGTTAATTCCCGGGCAGTTCAAGTTTATGGATACTTTTTTGGTTGATTTAGTTGCCTGACCCGGGGTAGTGTTTCAATTTCTTTAACAGTTATCCGGAAGGGAAATATCAATTTTTAACCCCCAGTTCTTTCAACACATCTTCGCTCTTGTCCAGTTTAGGGTCGGCAAAGATAATGGTAATTCCTTCACTTTTATCGAGTACAAAGTCATAGCCTCTGGCCACGGAAATCTTCTGGATGGCATTGTAAACTTTGTCCTGAATCGGCTTCACCAGTTCCTGTCTTTTTTTAAACAGATCCCCTTCAAAACCAAAGCGTTTGCGCTGTAAATCCCGGAGTTCTTTTTCCTTATTAAAGAGCTGATCTTCCCTTTTTTTCTTCAGTTCATCACTCAGCATTACCTGTTCAGCATCATAATCCTTGTACATCCTGTCCAGCTCGGCCTGTTTGCCGTCAATCTCTTTCTGCCAGCCTGCTGTTATATCATCCAGTTGTTTCTGGGCCTCTTTATAGTCGGGCATTTTATCCAGGATATACCGGGTATCAATCACTGCATATTTCTGAGCAACACCTGCCAGGCCGATACCGGTTAATAGAAGGAAGAACAGCAGCTTTTTCATATCAGAAAGGTTTGAATGATTAAATATTCCTGAATTTAAGACGATTTATTCGGGTTCAAATCCAAGCATAAAGGTAAAGCGGGAGGCCGCTTTCAGACCGGGATTCGCACTATTCATCCTGTCCAGACCCACCCCATAATCAAATCCAAGCAGACCAAACATCGGGAGGTAGAAACGCATTCCCACACCCACACTTCGTCTTAAACGGAATGGGTTATAATCTTTGTAACTGTACCATCCATTGGCAGCTTCAAAGAAGGTAAGTGCATAAATCGTACTGCTGGGATTCGTTACCAGCGGGAACCTTAACTCTACCTGGTATTTATTAAAGATGGTAAAGAACTGGTTGGCATTCTGCTGGTCTTCAGGGTTGATAGACGGATTGGAATTCTGATAAACCGGATAACCTCTGTGAGCAATGATATCATAACCCAGCAAACCAAAGTTATTGGTCAAGCCTGCATCTCCCACCTGGAATCTCTCGAAGGGCGAGTATTCCAGTTTATTGTTATACCGGCCCATGAAACCATATTTGGCAGCCAGTTTCAGTACAAACTGTCTGTTCTTGTCTGCGCCCATGGGTTTGCCCAATGGCACATACCATTCTGCATTGAAGCGCCATTTATGGTATTCCGGATTCTTGTATTTATTGGCAGATGTTTCAATCTTTTTGTTCAGCAGGGAATAAGGTGGTGTAAACTGTACACTGGCCATAAAGCTGGAACCACTGCGCGGGAAGATCGGATCAAAAACGGAAGAACGCTGTATGGCGATTTTGGCACTGATATTATTGGAAATACCACTTCTGAAATTCTCATCGAAGATGGGATAGTTCATCAGTTTGTACTGGGTGAAATTAAGCGTGTACACCAGGTTGAAATAATCATCCGGCCATTTTAATTGCTTACCAAGGGCAACAGAAATACCGGTTGTTTTCAGATAATTGGTATCCGACCTGGCCCGGTCTATCTGACCAAAAGCATTGAAGGCATTGGAGAACTTACTGCTGTTCACACCAATAGTGAATGAGTTTCTTTTTTTACCACCCAGCCAGGGTTCAGTAAAGGAAAAGTTGAGAGAGCGGAATGCCACCCCGTTCGACTGATACCGCAAACTCAGTTTTTGTCCGTCACCGGTAGGCAATGGATCCCAGGAAGCTTTCTTGAAAATATTTTTAATCGAGAAATTGTTGAAGGTAACTCCCAGGGTTCCGGTTAAACCGATACCACCACCCCATCCGGCAGATAATTCCAGCTGATCGGATGATTTTTCCTCCAGCTTCCAGTTAATATCCACGGTACCGTCTTCCGCATTGGGTACAACCCCCGGGTTAATGGTTTCCTGGTTAAAGAACTGCAGATTGGCCAGTTCACGCTGAGAACGGATCAGGTCAGAGCGACTGAAGAGTTCTCCCGGAATCGTACGGAGTTCCCGGCGGATGACATGGTCTTTTGTTTTTTCATTGCCGGCAATGGTCACATTTTTGATCCTGGCCTGCGGACCTTCCGTAATGCGGATCTCATAGTCGATGGTATCATTATACACGGCTGTTTCCACTGGTTCAGCACGGAAGAACAGATAACCGTCATCCATATACAGACCACTGATATCACCCCCTTCCTGGGAAGCTTCCTTACCCAGGCGCCTGTTCAATGCAGAGAGGTTATAAATATCTCCTTTGGAAATACCCAGAATGTTATTGAGGACAGAGTCAGTGTATTTGGCATTGCCCTTCCAGGTAATATTGCCGAAATAGTATTTTCTTCCTTCATCCACTTTGATATCAACATTGATATTTCCGGTCTTGTTAATCGTAAGCAGGGTATCTTCCACAATCTGTACATCCCGGTAACCAAGGGAGTTGTAGTAATCCAGAAGCTTCTCCCTGTCTTCATCATACTTCTGCTGTTCAAATTTGGCACCGCTCAATTTAAACCTGAACCAGGGATCCAGTAAACGTTTTGTTTTGCTGAGGGAAAGAAAGCCCCATTCTTTCAGCCACTGACTGAACGAAAAAGGTTTCTCTGTTCCATATGGACTTGGCTGGTAAGCGGGTTTCAAAGTCATCTTACCCATTTCCTTGGTACCTTTCAATTGTCTTTTTAAACGGAAATCATCCACATTGTCGTTTCCATAGAAACGAATATTATCAATCTTCACTTTTCCGCCTTTCTCAACATATATGATGATTTCATTTGAGTTCACAAAGGAGGTATCTTCTTTCTCTTCAATCCGTACAGCTACATTTCGGTAGGCTTTGTCTGTATAAAATTTCGTTGTCTTCTCAATGATCTCCCGGCGGGTGTTTTCCGTAATGATGGTTTGCTTTACCAGGTTAAGTTTGGTCTGCAGTTCTTCTGCCTCTGTTTTCTTAGGCCCCACAAAACGGAAGTTACCCAGGCGCGGGCGCTCCTGTACATTCACTTCAATCCAGACCCGGTCATCATCCACACGGGTTACATAAATCTGTACGTTGGAAAATAATTTTTGTCTCCAGAGATTAGCAATTGATTTTCCAAAAATATCAGAACCAGGATGCATGAACTTATCACCCGGATTGATATTGGTGATGGAATAAACGATGGAAGTATCGAGGTGTCGGATACCGGTAATATTGACCGCAGCAACAGTATATTCTTTGGGAATGCGGGATGTTTTCCAGGCAGTCAGTTTGGGATCCGCCGATGTGGGTGTGGTAGTGTCTACCTGTGCCTGCATTTGAAATACGGAAATCACCGTCAGTATCAGGGCAGCACTAAACCTTAGTAAAATTTGTTGCATGTTTAAATGTTCTGGTTGATCACTCCAAACCCGGGAATTTATAAGCAGTTAATTTTCTTTTATTTACACATATACCTCTGCTGAAACAGGCGGCAAAATAACGGTAAAAAATTGAAGTCTTTGTTAAAGAAATCAGGAAAGAAGAATAAATTAAATATTTTTCAAATATGTGGGCTGAAAAACCGGGTTTTGGGAAGCTCGAATCATGCATTTTAGTTAACAACCTGTTCACTGGTCTTGCCAAAACGTCTTTCTCTGTTTTGGTAGTCGAGGATGGCCTCATAGAGGTTCTCTTTCCGGAAATCCGGCCACCTGACCTGGGTAAAATAAAGTTCGGCATAGGCCAGCTGGTAGAGCAGGAAATTGCTGATCCGGTATTCGCCACTGGTACGGATCATGAGTTCAGGATCGGGGAATCCGCTGGTGCAGAGATAATGTTGTAATGTGTTCTGGTCAATTGCTTCCACGCTGAGCCGGCCTTGTTTGACTTCGTAAGCAATATTTTTTACGGCATTGAGCAGCTCCCAGCGGCCGCTATAGCTCAGGGCCATGATCAGGTTCAGTCCTGTATTTTCACTGGTGATCTCCAGGGCCTCATTGAGTTCAGCCCTTGCATAATCAGGGAGCATACTCATATCCCCGATTACATGAAGCCTGATATTATTTTTATTAAGACTCTCGACTTCTTTGCGGATAGTATTCACCAGGAGTTCCATCAGCCCGACCACTTCATATTCGGGACGATCCCAGTTTTCGGTTGAAAACGCATAAAGGGTCAGGTATTCCACTCCCAGTTCCGCGCAGCCTTCCACAATATTTCGCACACTCTCCACTCCGTGAAAATGTCCGAAAAGCCGGTCCTCCCCCTTTTCCTTTGCCCATCGGCCGTTCCCATCCATAATGATGGCGATATGCCGCGGCAATCTGCTCTTGTCAATATGATCGATCATTGTGGACATGGGCGCTAAAGTCGCAAAGTTATCACTTTAAACCGCCTTCCACAAAAGGACAAAAAACTAAGGATAATCACAAAAAACAATCAGTAAAGGCATAAATACGAACCGACCCCTGGTTAAATCAACTACTTTTTCGTGAATTAGTGTCAAAAAATCATCTGCCACGAATGCACGAAACTTATTAGTACAACGTCTCCGCAAACACACTATTAGTGAATTAGTGGCTAAAAAATCATTTGCCACGAATGCACGAAACTTATTAGTACAACGTCTCCGCAAACACACTATTAGTGAATTAGTGGCAAAAAATCATCTGCCACAAATGCACGAAACTTATTAGTACAACGTCTCCGTAAACACACTATTAGTGAATTAGTGGCTAAAAAATCATCTGCCACAAATGCACGAAAGATATTTAAAACAACCACTCTGTAAGTATCATATTAGTGAATTAGTGGCAAAAAATCACCTGCCACGAATGCACGAAAGATATTAGTACTACGCTCCTGTAAGGAATCGATTAGTGAATTAGTGGCTAAATAAAAATCGCCAGGAAGCAGTCTCCCTGGCGAAGTAAAAAATAATTCAGTAGAGTATCAGTTGCGGCCCCAAACTGCGATTCTGGATTTTCCCCGGGCAAAACCCCGTGTTTCATACCAGAATTCGATCTTGGTCAGGTGACGAAGTCCGCCATCCATATCAATGATACGGCTTTCGGTTCCGGCATTGAACTTATTACGGAGTTCAACACGCTGCGTTGTGCCATTGTCAAAATGAATGACCATGTTGTACATCCGGAGCGGACCATCCGTAACTTTTAATTTGATCTGGCGTACATCATCTTTCCAGTTTCCGAAATGGATTACATCATGGTCCACCCCAAAACCAACATTTTTGTCTTCCAGAAAAAACCAGTCACCATTTACTTTTTTAACTGGTGTAAATGCAGTTCCGGCAGTAAAAATGGTCAGGATAGCAAGGCTGAAGAATACTTTAGTCAGGCGCATAGAATTCGGTGTTAGGTTAAAAATTTATGTTTATTCAGAGACAGCTACTTGAATCATTCGTTTAACCGCACTGCTAAATAATTAAATTTTCTTAACATATGAATAGCACCGGGGGGTGAGTCTTATTTGGCCGTAGGGCATCTGTAAGACTGCAGATTGAAGGAAACATGGAACATGGCCGTAACAAACTGATCCTTTTGTTTGCTCATCCCACGTGAAGTACCCTTGCGGTTTACACTGATACCATATTCATAAGAGCGGTCCTGCAATAAAAAAGCATCAGAAGCACTGCCATCCGGATTGGGGGCAAAACTGGCAGGATCGGCATAGGTCTTGCTCACATCATCCAGGTAATCGGTGTTGGTGAAACGGTGTAATACTTCAAATCCAATATTGATCCGGTCATTGAGGGCATATTTAAAGCCACCACCAAATGGAATACTGATGGCCATGGAACTATACGGATTGGTGCCCTGTCCCTCTGTACCCAATGGACGAAGATTGACCTTCCTTCCTTTCAGGTAAGCATATGGATCATAGCTGAATATACCGGCACCAAAAGTGATATAAGGCGTAAAACTAAATGCCGGATCTCCTGGCATAAACCGGAAAAAATTGAAATCGCCCTGGAGGGTCAGTTCCCATACTTTAGAGTTAAAGCTCAGGTTTCTTTCCAGCATGTACTGGTTATGGGTATTGTATTTGTCGGAATAAC
>DAORJS010000045.1:2999-14422 GCA_035439185.1 Chitinophagaceae bacterium | reverse complement strand
ATGCTTTTATCAGAGATGAAAAAAGCGAAACTTTTACCGGCAACGGCAAACAACTTGTACTGGCTTTTGGCGCCAAAGAATTACTTGAAAAAAACAGTATTTATGAGGAACTGAAATCACTTTATCCGGCAGCCAGTCTGGTGCTCTGTTCCACTTCCGGTGAAATTTATGATGACGCCGTATATGACAACAGTGTTTCTGCAGTTGCTATTGAAATGGAAAAAACTGAAATTCAAACCAGACAGATCAATATCAGCGGTTTTAACAACAGCTTTGAAGCCGGCAGCTTTTTATTCCGTGAATTACCACAGGATGATCTGACCTATGTGCTTATTATTGCAGATGGCGGACTGGTGAACGGCAGTGAACTGGTCAGGGGTATTGAATCGGTTAACAAGCGCAACATACCGGTAACAGGCGGATTGGCCGGAGATGCTGCTAATTTCAATTATACACTGGTTGGCTGTAACAGCCAGCCATCAAAAGGAAATATTGTTGCCATCGGTTTTTATGGAGACGCCCTGCAGGTTGCACATGGATCAATCGGTGGTTGGGAAACATTCGGACCGGAGAAAAAAGTCACCCGTTCAAATGCCAATAAATTATACGAAATTGAACATAAAAGCGCGCTGGAAACCTATAAAACATATCTTGGCAAGTATGCGGATGAGTTACCGGGTTCGGCACTTCTTTTTCCGCTTTCAGTAAGAGTGGAAGGAAGTCAGGATACTGTGGTTAGAACAATTTTATCCATTGACCCGGATGAACAATCAATGGTTTTTGCAGGTGATATTCCGGAAGGATCCTATGTTCGCTTTATGAAAGCCAATTTCGACAAACTGGTGGAAGCTTCCATGAATGCAGCGGCTGCTACGCTTCTGCAAACTTTTCACCAGCAGCCCAAACTGGCCCTGCTGATCAGTTGTGTTGGCCGGAAACTGATCCTGGGAAAAAGAATTGATGAAGAAACAGAAGCTATCAAGGATACATTCGGACCCGGTACATTTCTCACGGGGTTTTATTCATACGGTGAAATTTCACCCCTTGTTCCCGGTTCCGCCTGTGCCTTACACAACCAAACCATGACTGTTACCACATTCGATGAAATCGGCTGATAAACATACCATGCATAAGCTCCTTCACCGGCAATTGAAGAAATATGCCGGGGAGGACTTGCTGCAAAACAGCCAGTTCATTGAATTCATTGATGCGGTGAATGATTCCTATTTCGCATTTGAAAAAGACAAAGAATTATCTGAACACGCTTTCAAACTCAGTGAAGAAGAGTTTAATGCCATCAACAGCAGGCTGAGGGAAGAAATTGATTTACGTAAACTCTCTCTGCTGAAACTGAAAGAAACCCTGACCGGTATCAGTACTGATCACAATGCAGATGCTGTCAGTGAAGAAGACGACCTGCTGGTGATTGTGGAAATGCTGAACATGGTTATTCAAAAAAGAAAAGAGGCAGAAGAAGAGCTGATCCAGGCCAAAATTGTGGCAGAAAACGCCAGCATGGCCAAATCAGAATTTTTATCTGTAATGAGCCATGAAATACGCACCCCGCTGAATGCGGTGATCGGTATGGGACATTTATTATTAAAAAGCAATCCCAGACCGGATCAGATTGAAAACCTGACAGCGCTTAAGATCTCAGCCGATAACCTGCTGGTACTGGTGAACGATATTCTGGATTTCAACAAAATAGAAGCCGGAAAACTGGAACTCGAAAAACTGCCTTTTGAATTATCAAAACTGGTTACTGATATTGTAAATGCCAATACCCTGGCGGCCCGGGAAAAACAAAATCAGATCAGCCTGCAGATTGGATCTAATATTCCTTCACAATTACTGGGTGATGCCATTCGCCTGGGACAGGTGCTGAATAACCTGATCTCGAATGCAGTCAAATTCACTGAAAAAGGTAAGATTGAAATAACGGTCAGCCGGATGGAGAGCGGATACGATCACTGCCGGGTGATGTTTGCGGTGAATGATACCGGTATTGGTATCCCGATGGAAAAACTCAGCACCATTTTTCAGCCATTTACACAGGCCGGAAGTTCGATCACACGGAAATATGGCGGCACCGGATTGGGTCTTTCTATTTCACAACGGATTCTTGAATTAATGGACAGCGGACTGGAAGTAATATCAGAAGCCGGAAAGGGTTCACAGTTTTATTTTTCAGTGGAATTTCCGCTGATCAGCGAGACCGGTGAAGCTATAGAACAAATAACCGATCAGGAACCAGATCTCAAAAACAAAAAAATACTGCTGGTAGAAGACACCCCATTCAATGTTCTGTTTGCCACACAATTGCTTGAGGGCTGGAATGCCCAGGTGGATGTTGCTGATAATGGTGCCATTGCTGTTGACATGGTAAAACAGAATCATTATGACCTCATCTTAATGGATCTGCAGATGCCGGTGATGGATGGATATACCGCCTCAAAAAAAATCAGGGAAATCAATCAGCAACTGCCGATCATTGCACTCACAGCCTCAGCCACCAGCAATGTAAAAGGAAAAGTGCTGGAAGCAGGGATGCAGGATTATGTTACAAAACCTTTTAATCCAACTGATTTTTTTCTGCGGCTAAAAAAATATTTGTGATTACCACCCTGAGCTGATTGTCTCTTCTTTGTTTTTTATTAACAATTTCCGGGATTAAATGCCGTTGCATTAACGATAAGTTTTATTTCCCCCGGACTTAATTTTGTAACTTTATTGTTCATCAAAACCGGAACAATGATGCAACGATTCTTTTTATACGCTATCATTTTTATCCTGGTTTCCTGTGGCAGTAATCAAACCAAAGAGGCGGAAGCAAATAACGAACTGCTTGCTGAACAACAAAGCTGGCAGGCTTCACTGGATGATTCGAGCGGGAATATAAAGCTGAACAGAAGCGGTGCCCCTATTCCGGATAGTCTTTCCATCAATGCTGTAACAACATTCCTGAACAGTCGCTACCCCAATATACAATTACAGGTATTACGCCAATCAGGAGACAGTTTATACGTAAAAATTCCCGAAGCCACTTATCTCACGCAACAAATGGGTTCTACCGGACCTGAATTATATTTTGCTGAAGCCGTATACAACCTCACGGAAATACCCGGTATTCGCTTTATCAATTTTTCGCTGGCGGAAGGAGATCATGCCGGCCCTGATACTTATAGCAGGGACAGTTTCAAACCCGAATAAAAATCCGGAGTTTCAAACTGCCCCTTTATCTTTTGCGGTTATTAATTCTTATTTGGGAAATTTCTCTACTTTATTCGTAATGGGTTTCACTGTTCTTAAAAACGCATAGATCGCTTTCAGGTCATAGTCTCTCATTTTACCATACATACTCCAGGGCATGAATGTATTCTGCCGGCCCGGTCTGGTTTGCAGCATTTCGGCAGAAGCATTTGTTTTAAATTTATTGACAAACATTTCTTCTGTCCAGGTGCCGATACCCGTCGTGGAATCAGGTGTGATATTGGCCACGGCCACTTTGAAAACCGGATTATCAAAAACGGTTCCCCCCGAAAATACTTTAGAGAAGTCCGGACCTCTCGGTCCCATTGGTGTATGACAATCAGCACAGGCTGCCGCAATGGTCAGATACGCACCGTAGGCAACTTTATTGGTTGTATCAGGAACATCGTTTTTATCCAGATTAACTTCTGGCAGTGGTCCAAACATACTCATCGGCACTTCCATTTTCCGGGCGGGAGTGGTATGTTCCACCGGTTTTAATGAGCGGATATAGGCCACAATGGCCAGGATATCTTTTTTGGCCATTTTGCTGTAAGAATGATAGGGCATGATCGGGAAAATGGTATCTCCTTTTTTATTAATGCCCCTGGTGATGGCCCTGATCAGTTCTTCGTCTGACCAGTCCTTCAAAGCAGCGGGTGTAATATTGGGCGGAGTGACTTCTCCCGGAACAGCTTCTGCTTTGGAAAAAGCAAAAGCTGCGCCTCCACCCTCTGTTCCCGGAACAATAGGCATGGAAAAATGTCCGGTATCACGGATACTATGACAATCGATACAAACGGCCACATGATTAGCAAGGTATTCTCCTCTTGCCACAAGCTGAGTCAGTGTGTCATTGGGTTGAGAAGCTGATGTTTCGGTTTTCTTTCCCTTACAGGAAGAAAAATAAAAGGCAGCCGTTGCCATAAGGGCAAGCGCTGCCAGTGTGAATTTCTTTTTCATTGTTGGTTTGGTTTTGGCTCTGAAAAGGTAAACATTATCAGAAATCCGCCAAAACTTAGTTCAGTACATACCCCAGGTTAAACGTAAGCGGGATTTTTACACCATCATTCTGTGGAAACAGATTTCCGTTGGAATAGTGAGCAATACGGATGCCTCCCACCACTCTTTTTTCTTTGCCGGCAAATACACCAATACCCATAAAATCATGAAAAGTGAATTTGCGGCCGAGAGGCACGTTGTCAACTTTTGTCTTTGATATAAAGGTCGGACCGGCAACAGCATATTCTAAAAAGAAATCAGCATTCCTGCTGCGAACTGCATTGAAGCGAAGCACCGGGTTCAATGAAAATGTAAAGATAGTTTCGCCCTTGTCCCTGCTTTTCCAGATACCGGTATGCAGGCCCCAATCCATTGCAAATACTTTACGGGCATGAAAAATATTCCGCTGATAACTCACAGAAAAACCTGTCTTTACATGGGCATCACCTCCCCAGAAAATGGGTACCGGGCCCTTGGATACGGCATCATTCACCCCGTAGCCAAGTGCATTAGTCGTATAACCAGCCATCAGGAAATGTTTAGGAAATGAAAGTCCGGTTTTGGCATTCCGGTCAATTTTTTCTTTCGATAGAGGATACAGGTTATAGTTAAATCCTCCGGCTATAAACAGGGTATGCGGCTGACGGGTTTTTTTATGTTCAGGCGTCCAGGCCGTACTTAGCTGAAGGTCCCATTTATTATTCAGGTGATACTGAATCGCCCCGCCAAAAAGACCGGTACCATAGTTTGCATTTTTAACCACCGGAACACCGTTGATCTCAAATCCGTTCCGGGTAATGACTCCAAGCCCCGCTTCACCGGTAATGGATATTTTTTTACTCAATGGCAATTTTCCCTGCAGGGTCAGTCCCGCAATATTCATCCATACAGAATGGTTTTGCATGTCTCCGTTTACATTCCTGTATTGCACCCAGTTAACAGGGCGCATATAAGTAATTCTGGCTGACAGGTATTTATTAATAGGTAAACCATAGAGTATGAGTCTTACAGCAGTGTGAGGAACAGTCACTCCGTCTATCTGAAACCCTGGTTCCAGTTGTTGAACCGAGAAGGGATAATTGATATATCCGATATTCACCCCAAAATAGGCATTCTTCAAACCAGCAGGATATTGAATACGGTTATCCTGTGCCAGGGCAGGAATAAAGAAGCTGAAAAGGAAAATGGTAAGTATAGCTATTCGTATGTTGCGGTACATGATGGTCCTGTTTCGGGTGCCGCAAAAATAGCCGGTTTACAGATAGTTACAGGACCATTTATTTCTGGTGCGTTCTCAACCCGTTACAAAACGGTAACCAATTCCTTTGATGGTGATGATTTCCAGAGAGGAGTCCTCTTTCAGGTAAGACCTGAGTTTAGTAATATATACGTCCAGGTTCCGGCTGTTGAAGAAAGAATCATTTCCCCAGAGCAGATTCAGGATATCTTTCCGGTCAATGATCCGGTCGCGGTTTTCGTAGAGCATTTTCAGCAATTCGGATTCACGGAAAGAAAGTTTTCTTTCCTCTTTACCATTATGCAATATTTGCCGGCTAATCTGAAAAGTATAGGTTCCCATGTTGACCGTACCGCTTATTTTTCCAACCGGTTCCGTCCGGTTCCTGAGCAGGTGCTGGATTCGTACAATCAGTTCTTCCATACTGAAAGGTTTCCGGATATAATCATTACCTCCGAGGCTAAACCCTTTCACCACATCCTCTGTTTGTGTTTTGGCAGTGAGAAAGATGATCGGAACTTCATCATCAATTTCCCTGATCTCATCAGCAATGGTGAACCCGTCCTTGTTAGGCAGCATGATATCCAGTACACAGATATCCGGTTTAGCAGTTTTGAAAAGCCCCAGTACCCTGGAACCGTCGCTCTCCATGACTACTTCAAAACCGCGGCTTTCCAGACTTTCTCTTACAATTTTACCCAGAAAGAGCTCATCTTCCACATATAGTACTTTTGTCTTGCTCATACTTTGATCGTTTTCGGCAGTACAATAATAAACTGAGCGCCTTTTCCTTCTTCACTCTCCACCCTTATGCTACCCTGGTGTTTTTTAATTACCTGAGCGGCATAACTCAGTCCCAGTCCGTACCCCCTGGCATTATGGGTATCGCCATGAGGCACCCGGAAGAACTTTTCAAAAATCTTTTCTTTGTATTCAGCAGGAATACCAATTCCATTATCAGCAACTTTCATCACTACTTCCTGCTGATTTCCTGTTAATACAATACGTATTTCCGGATGCTCACCTCCGTATTTGAGTGCATTATCCACCAGGTTAAAGATCACACTAAGCAGGTGCAGACGGTCGGCAGGCAGGGTCACATCTCCTTCCTGCAGGATATGCAGCGTGGCGTGTTGCTTTTCCAGTTGCAGCTTCAGGGAGGAACTAACTTCCTGTACCAGTTCCCTTAAATTAAGTGTTTCATATCGCAGGTCGATTTCCTTTTTCTCAAACATGGAGAGTTTGAGTACTTTGTCCACCAGCAGACTGAGCCTTTGCAATTCGTTACCGGAAATATCCAGGTACTCCCGGGTACGCTGTGGATTTTCCATGGCATTGAAATTCTTCAATGCCTCAATGGCCACCCCTACGGTAGCAATGGGTGTTTTTAATTCATGGGTGATATTGCTGATAAATTCATTCTTTAATTCGGCCAAACGTTCCTGCTTACGCATATTCCGGTATAGCAGCACAAATGAAAGGATCGTGATGCCCAGCAATAGCAGGGAAAACAAAATCGGCATCGCAATTTTCCGGACCAGAAAAGCAAATGTGTTTCCAAGAGATAATTGATACGTCACAGGTTTGGCAAAGCCCACGGTTACATAATCACGGTCCTTATCTTCTGCTTTTTGGATACTGTCAGCCACCGTAATCGTAAAGGGTATGTTCAATTCATCTTTTTTCAACCTTACAGCATAGGCGCTGTCCAGATCCTGTACCCTGATACTATCCTGCAGCGAATCCACGCCGTATAACAGATTTAATATATAATCTTTGTTGGGAGTTGTCGGGAAAGGCATCGGCAAATTGCCTGTATCCTTTCCGTGAATATTGACCATTGTTTTATTCATGGAAATCACCACACCGCCCTTAGGGGGATTTTTATGAAGGGAGTCCAGCATCTTATCCCTGATGACATTCACGGTGGAAATCACTTTTTGTCCCGGGATCAATTTCAGGGTATCTCTTTCTACATTGTCATCCCTGTCGTCAATCATTAGTTTTACCACCGGTCTTTCTGCCTTTTCATTCCATATTGCGCCGTCCAGTTTCATTTTAGAAGCCTGTACCCGGACCACGGTTTCCCGGAAAGCGGCATTGGCCCTGAGTTGCAGGGCCTGTTTTTCCCGCTCAAAGTTCTGCCGCAGCCAGAACAGCTGGAAACCGGTTACACCTAATATGGCGGCTGTCATTAATAAACGCAGCCACTGGAATTTTTTCATGATGTGGAATCAGACAACAAATGTATAGCAATGTTACGGGTCATAACAGGGCTATTAACCTTTATTAACCTTAATGAAAGGTGGCTTAACTTACTCAGAAGACGAAGTGTTATAGCTTTGAAAAAAATAATAACCGTCATGAAAA
Organism: Chitinophagaceae bacterium; assembly: GCA_035439185.1. Classification (GTDB taxonomy): domain Bacteria; phylum Bacteroidota; class Bacteroidia; order Chitinophagales; family Chitinophagaceae; genus JJ008. The sequence goes on along the minus strand of DAORJS010000045.1, from coordinate 6,564 downwards.
GATATCTGCTGGCCGCCGTTTCATTCCTTACAATCAGTTCTTTACAAGCTCAGTCATCTCAGGGTAAAGTAACCTATGACAGAATTTCAAAATTGCAAATCAGTTTTGCAGGTTTACCCGGAGGGATGGAGCAGCAGATGCCCAGTTCCCGTACAGATAAATATGAGCTCACATTTGGTAATAACCAAAGCCTCTGGAAACAGGCAGAAAACGAAACCGAAGATGATGGAGGCAGTTTCCAGACTGAAAATGGTGCCAATATCAGAATGTTCTCGGCTGGTTCAAATGATCTGATATACTGTAATCTCGAAACCGGGAAAAAAGTTGAAAGCCGGGATATGATGGATAAAAATTTTATCGTGGAGGATACGATCAGCAAGCTCAAATGGAAAATGGCTGGAGAGTCAAAAATTATTCTTGGCCACAATTGTATGAAGGCAACTGCATCCCGCGTGAGCAAAAGAACCACGATGAATATAGATAATGGTGTGATGGAAAAAAAGGAAATAGAAGATACCTCATTGGTAATTGCCTGGTTTGCCACTGATATTCCCGTATCAGCAGGACCTGCTGAATTTCAGGGTCAGTTACCCGGATTAATTCTTGAAATGGATATCAAGGATGGTACCCAGGTTTTTAAAGCCACCAGTATTTCAGAAAAAGCAGATTTGGCGATCATCAAAGAACCCGGTGGTAAAAAGAGATATACAAAGGCTCAGTTCAAGGAAGAAGTTGATAAAATGCTGAATGAAATGAACCAGGGTGGCGGTGGGAACCGCAGAATAATCCGGATGAATTAAAAGAGAATGTATAAATAAAAAACCCCCGAGGCCGGGGGTTTTTTATTGCCTTTGCCTTACAATTTTTATCTTTAAGTTAATGATACAGCAGGATTTTGCCCATCGTGTAACTGATTTAGTCAGGAATGATTCCACCGTAATTGGCTTAGCAGTGGCCGGCTCCTGGGCTGATGATGAATTGGATGAATACTCAGATCTTGACCTGGTACTGGTTACCACAGAAAAGATTGGAGGCAATAAAGATAAAATGATGGCCATTGCCCAACGCTTCGGGGAATTCATTTCCGGATTTACCGGTGAACATGTGGGAGAACCGAGGCTGCTCATTTGTCTTTACGATAACCCCCTGCTGCATGTGGATATCAAATTCGTAACGCTGAAAGAGTTTGAGTCAAGGGTGGATGATCCGGTCGTTCTTTTTGAAAGAGAAAACCAGCTCAGCGATGTAATCAGGAAATATCCTTCACAATGGCCACGCCCGGATGGACAGTGGATTGAAGACCGCATCTGGACCTGGGTTCACTATATTGCTTCAAAAATCGGAAGAGGTGAATACTTTGAAGCCATGAACGGAATTGAATATATCCGGATGAATGTGCTGGCCCAACTCATGTACCTTAAAAATCAGAAAAAAGCAAAAGGATTACGGAAAGTGGAAATGAAACTAAATCCTGCTGATCTTGAAAACCTGAAAATCACAGTAGCGCAATACACTAAAAACTCACTGATAAAAGCGCTGGATAATATCATCAGCGTGTACCGGTCTCTCCGGAGAAAATTGTTTGCCGAAACAGTTCAACTGCAGATATTGGCAGAGAAAAAGAGTATTGCCTATTTCAAAGCAATCAGGAAAGCATAGCTTTGATAAAAAACTGATTCCCCTGAACAGAATACTGATCATAGATGATGAAGAGAAACTTCGCCAGTTGCTGAAAAGAATTATCAGTCTGGAAGGTTTTGATGTGCTGGAGGCCGGCTCACTGAAAGAAGGCGACAGGATGCTGGAGCGCTTTGACCCGGATATTGTACTCTGTGATGTTAAGCTTCCGGATGGCAATGGGGTTGACTTTGTCAAATCAGTGAAGTCGAAATTCCCGGTGGTGGAAGTCATCCTGCTTACTGCTTACGGGAATATTCCCGACGGCGTACAGGCGATGAGGAACGGTGCATTTGACTATATTACCAAGGGGGATGATAATGATAAAATAATCCCTTTGCTGCAACGGGCGCTTGACAAAGTTCAGATTGCCCGCAAACTGGAGCGGTTGCAGCAACAGATCGGGAAAAAATATTCTTTCGATAGTATACTGGGTAATTCTGCTGAAATCAGGGAAGCTGTTGGGCTCGCCCAAAAAGTGGCTGAAACAGATGCTACCGTGCTGCTGACCGGAGAAACAGGTACTGGCAAAGAGGTTTTTGCCCAGGCTATTCACCAGAACAGTACAAGGAATACCAAACCTTTTATTGCGGTGAATTGCAGCACTTTTTCTGCTGAATTACTGGAAAGCGAATTATTCGGACATAAAGCAGGGGCTTTTACCGGAGCAATAAAAGATAAGAAAGGGCTTTTTGAAGAGGCCAATGATGGTACAATATTCCTGGATGAAATCGGGGAGATGCAGATTTCACTACAGGCCAAATTACTCCGGGTACTTGAAACCGGTGAATTTATTAAAGTGGGGGATTCCAAAACACATCGGGTGAATGTCCGTATCATCGCGGCCACCAACCGCGATCTGCAAAAAGAAATGGATGCCGGTCAGTTCCGTTCTGATTTATTTTACCGGCTCTCCGTTTTCAGTATCAATCTGCCTCCGCTGCGCGAAAGAGAAAAGGATATCCCGGTACTGGCACAGTTTTTCGCTGAACACTTTGCTGCCAGGATCAATAAACAGGTTCCGGTACTGGAGAAAGATTATCTGGGAGTTTTACAACATTACAAATGGCCGGGTAATATCCGTGAGCTTAAAAATATCATTGAACGCTCAGTAATTCTGAATGATACCGGAAAGCTAAGCGCAGCTGATCTGCCCGTAGAATTACAGGCTGATTTTTCCAGCTTTTCCAGTTTTGAGCTGGCCGGAGTTGAAAAAGCACATATCCGGAAAGTGCTGAAACATACACAAGGGAATAAAACCGAAGCAGCCAGACTTCTGAATATAGGATTGACCACCCTCTACCGGAAAATTGAAGAATACCAAATCAACTGATCCTTTCATTTTGATAATCCACCCTTTCAAAACGGAAGGGTTTCTCCACCTGCCTTCCGGCGTAAGCCCGGTTAAAAAACAATCAACTGATTGTTAATCAAAGACATCAACCGGCATTTTCTTCTTTTTAACAATCAGGTATCCTTTTTGGCTTTCTCTTTCAAACCAAAAAAAATGAAAGACAGCAAAAAAGGAATCGGTTACCGGATGGGCTTACACCTGATTCTCCCGGTACTCTATTTTGGCTCACTGCTCCTTGCTTTTTGTCTGAAGTATCTCTGATACCTGTGCCATGGAGCACATACAGGGAACGGCAGATGTCCTTTTTTACCCGTTTAAAAAATAAACAGCAATATATGCTCACAATTATTCTATTACTGGCCGGTTTGCTTTGCTTTTGGGTTTGTTTTAAGGCAACAGACTGGTTTGAAAAAATCTAACCAACATGATGACGCTACTTTTTATTTTATCCATTACAGTGTTTTTCTATCTGCTGTATGTATTGATCAAACCAGAAAAATTTTGATACCATGAACAGTGAAATCCTGGGTGTAG
>DAORJS010000045.1:0-2899 GCA_035439185.1 Chitinophagaceae bacterium | reverse complement strand
CAAATTACCCATGAATCCGGATGGTAATCCCGGTCAGACACCTGACCTGGCTTTTAATACTGCCATCAGTTTCCTGGTGAACTGTAATCTGCAGCACTATTCCGGCGAATCAGGGCTGACTTATTTTACCCAGTTATTTGTCATTACGTTTTTACAGTTTGTCAGCGCCGCTACCGGAATCGCTATGCTGGTTGCCTTATTCAACGGGATCAAAGAAAAAACCACTCAAAATCTGGGTAATTTCTGGAACTATTTTGTAAAAAGCATTACCAGGATTTTATTACCGTTATCGGTTATCGTGGCTGTTATCCTGGTGTTTAACGGAACCCCTGCGAGCTATGACGGAAAAGAAACGATTACTACGCTGCAGGGTGATACCGTGCAGGTGTCAAGAGGTCCTGCAGCGGGTATGATCGCCATCAAACAGCTGGGCACCAATGGTGGTGGTTGGTTTGGTGTAAACTCGGCCCATCCGCTGGAAAATCCAAACTATATTACCAATACAGTAGAAACGATCTCAATTTTACTTATTCCAATAGCGCTTGTATTTGCACTTGGCTTTTACGTCAACCGGAAAAAACTGTCCAAAGTGATATTTGCGGTGATGACTTTCTTGTTTCTTGTTTTCTGCAGCATTACTATTTACTATGAAACAAAGGGCAACCCTGCCATTGATCAGCTTGGCATCGCACAAAACACCGGCAGTATGGAAGGTAAGGAAGTAAGGTTGGGTGCAGCCGCCACTGCATTCTGGGCAGTGGCTACCACTTCAACTTCCAATGGTTCTGTGAACGGGATGCATGACAGTCTGACCCCTTTGAGCGGCGGTGTGGTAATACTGGATATGATGATTAACGCCCTGTACGGGGGTGTGGGGGTAGGACTGTTGAACTACTTCATTTTTATCATCATTGCGGTGTTCATGTCCGGGCTGATGGTCGGAAGAACCCCAGAGTTCATGGGGCATAAAGTAGAAGCCAGGGAAGTAAAAATTGCTGCGCTGGTAACATTAATATCCGCCTTCCTGATCAAAAGCTTTACGGCGCTGGCAGCATACATGGTGGCGCATCATCCGGAAATAGGATGGGCCGTAAAACCCGGCGCCTGGCTGAATAACCCTTCCTACCATGGCTTTTCTGAGATGCTCTATGAGTATACATCAGCCAATGCCAATAACGGTAGTGGTTTTGAAGGGCTGGGTGACAATAATATATTCTGGAACGTGACCACTGGTATTGTATTGCTGCTGGGAAGATTTCTGCCCATTATTGCACCCATTGCTATCATTGGCCTACTGGCGAATAAAAAATATATCCCCGACTCACCTGGAACTTTAAGAACAGATTCCTACACTTTCGGGGGGATGACACTGGCTATAATCATTATTGTAACAGCGCTATCATACCTGCCGGCGCTGGCGCTGGGACCGATCGCCGAATATTTTTCACTGTATTAATTTTTAAAGAACATGACAAAGCATACCCGTTCTATCAGATTATTTGATCCTGCACTGATTGGAACTTCCGTGAAGCAATCATTTATTAAACTGAATCCGCGGTTGATGATTAAAAACCCGGTAATGTTTACCGTGGAGATCGGCACAGCCATTATGCTGGCGGTAACCCTTTACCAGTTATTTACCGGTGATAATTCTCAGGGCGCATTATGGTACAACCTGACGATTTTCCTTATTCTGCTGATTACAGTGCTCTTTGCCAATTTTGCTGAAGCTCTGGCAGAAGCCAGAGGAAAAGCACAGGCGGAAAGTTTAAGAAAGACAAGGCAGGATACAGCCGCCAAAAAAGTGTTTACGGTGGGAGACATGTATGTGAACGAGGTAAAAATTGTTCCTTCTTCTCAATTAGTAAAAGGAGATTTTTTTATCTGTGAAGCCGGGGATATCATTCCAATGGATGGTGAAATAGTGGAAGGTATTGCAACGATTGATGAGTCTGCTATTACCGGTGAGTCTGCCCCGGTAATCCGGGAAGCCGGTGGTGATAAATCATCCGTTACCGGTGGTACAAAAGTGCTGAGTGATAAAATCAAAGTAAAAGTTACCACTGAGCCGGGGGAATCATTTTTAGATAAAATGATTGCATTGGTTGAAGGTGCTTCCAGACAAAAGACACCCAATGAAATTGCATTGACCATTTTGCTGGCTACTTTCACCCTGATATTTATTATTGTCTGTGTTACGTTAAAGCCATTTGCTGATTATGCGAATACGCCCATCACCATTGCTGCATTCATTTCACTGTTTGTGTGCCTGATCCCCACCACAATTGGTGGATTACTCTCTGCTATCGGTATTGCCGGAATGGACAGGGCTCTTCGTGCAAACGTGATTGCCAAAAGTGGTAAAGCTGTGGAAACCGCTGGCGATATTGATGTATTGCTGTTAGATAAAACCGGAACCATCACTATCGGAAACAGGAAGGCGACTAATTTCTTTCCGGCCAACGGAATTGATACAACTGATTTTATCAGCAATTGTGTACTGGCATCACTCGCCGACCCAACACCTGAAGGAAAATCAATTGTTGAACTGGCCGGCGAAAAAAACATTCACGTCAAACAATTACCAGCTGATACCAGGTTGATTGAGTTCACGGCTGAAACAAGAAGCAGTGGGGTGGATCTTCCGAATGGCCTGAAAATAAGAAAGGGGGCTCTGGATGCCATTAAAACAATTTCTTTGAAAAACGGAAAAGGATTTCCGGAAGAAACAGAAGCAAAAGTGAAACAAATTGCCAGTAATGGCGGTACACCCTTAGTGGTATCTTTAAATAATGATGTCCAGGGCGTAATCGAATTACAGGATATTATCAAACCCGGTATCCAGCAACGATTTGAAAGGTTACGGAAAATGGGTGTAAAAACCGTTATGGTAACCGGT
>DAORJS010000044.1:0-14432 GCA_035439185.1 Chitinophagaceae bacterium | reverse complement strand
TTCACTGGACAGGATCACCATTCTTCTCGCTATAAATTTTACATCCTCCCCGCCATCAATCATCCGGGCCAGCCAGTACACGGCTGCATTGGGATCACTGCCACGGATGGATTTGATAAAGGCAGAGATAATATCATAATGTTGTTCCCCGCTTTTATCATAGAGTGCAATTCTTTTTTGCGCCACTTTCATCACCAGTTCATCAGTGATCTCATTTGTTGTAGCACCCGTAACCGCTTCTGCCACCATCTCGAGCAGGTTCAGCAGCTTGCGTCCATCCCCACCGGAAATATTTAATAAGGCTTCGGTTTCTTTCAGACTGATTTTTTTTGCCTGCAGGAAAATATCTTTCTGCAAGGCAGTCTTCATTAATTGTACCAGGTCTTCTTTATCCAGCGCTTTTAAAACATATACCTGGCATCGGCTGAGCAGGGCCGCATTTACTTCAAAAGAGGGATTTTCGGTAGTGGCACCGATCAGGGTGATGATTCCTTTTTCAACCGCACCTAATAAGGCATCTTGTTGTCCTTTATTAAATCGATGGATCTCATCAATGAATAAGACAGCCCCGGTTTTTTCTTTGGCTTCGGCAATCACTTCCCTTACTTCTTTTACACCGGCACTGATGGCGCTGAGTTGAAAGAAGGGAACTTTTAAATGGGTGGCAATGATATTGGCCAGGGTGGTTTTACCGGTACCGGGTGGCCCCCAGAATATCATGGAAGGAATTCTTCCCTGTTCAATGACGGTTCGCAGGATACTTCCCTTACCCACCAGGTGTTCCTGGCCGATCATTTCATCCAGGGTATGTGGCCTGATCCGCTCGGCCAGCGGTATATGCTGGTTCATGCGCCCAAGTTAATAAAAAAGAGGAGCTCGCCGGTCAGTTTACATGTGTACTGAGAAAGGCCATGATCTTGTCAAAGGAGTCAACCATATTGGCACCGGACCAGCCATGACTTTCGGTCGGATAAAACACATATTGATTTGGCACGCCGGCAACCTGTAACTGATCCCTGAGCAGTACCGATTGGGAGGGTGCCACAACAATATCGGCCCCGCCATGCAGGATGATGGTGGGTGGGGATTGTGCCGTGATAAATGTCATTGGACTCGATTGCTGGTAAAGCGTGGCATGGGTGGTTGGATTACCACCGGTTACCTGTATCATCAATAATGGGATCAGCGGGTTGGGTGGAAAATTATACATATTGGTCAGCTCGGTAGGACCAAAAAAATCCACGACGGCCCTGATCTTTACCGGTGTGGTATATTTATAAGCCTGTAATAAGGCCAGGTGTCCGCCGGCACTGGCACCCAGCAAAACCCAGGTATCCGAAATCTTATATTCATTTCTTTTTGCATAGATAAAATCAAGGGCTGCTTTCACATCATTTTCCTGGGTAGGGAAAAAGTTGGCCGTACCATTGGCCAGCCGGTAATTAATATTGAAAATGGCATAACCGGGAAGTCTTTTTTTGAGCGTATCCACATAAGCGGTAAACTCCGATTTATCTCCCTGGGTCCAGCCCCCGCCATGGATCATGATCATCACCCTGGTACTGGTGGTTGACCGGCCAGCCGGCAGGTAAACATCCATCTTCTGCATGGGATCGGCGCCATAGGCCACATTGAGTTGGGTCACTGCTTCAGTAGCAGGGTTTGGATCATCCGTGCCCGTTTCCTTTTGACAGGAAACCAGCCAGAAAGAAAGAAAAAGTACCGGGAGGAGGTATTTCATTCGGCAAATTTTATTCAAAATACAGAAATAAAGCCTTTGATGGACGAAACCCCGCTTTGGTTGCAGGAATGTTAAAACCTGCTGCTTCCCGAACATATACCGGGAGGCGGGTATGGGATCGGCTGATACGCTGAATTATGTTTACATTGTTATTTGAAAAGAGGGAATAAAAAAAGGGGGACTGCCAAACAACCTTTTTTGAACAATCCTTTTCTATATTTGAACATTACTATCTGGACCACTCATCAAATTAAAAATCAGAAAAATGAAAAAGCACATTCTGCTCCTGGCCATCCTGCTGTCTGCCGGCATCGGATTTTCTGCCAACGCACAGGGCGCAAAACCCAAACTGAAAAAAGAAACTATTGATTCAAAACCCGTCAGCACCCCTGATCCCAAGGCCGAGGGTTTACAACGTCCGGTGAATGATAAAAACAAACCGGCTCCTCCAAGTACTTCCAGAGGTGATGTTTACGGTCCGGACTACAGTGATGTGGTGGTTGATAACTGGACCGGTTATTATATCGATATCTATGTAAATGGTAATTACAGGGGTACGGTTTCTCCCTATGATAAAAGAGTAACCTGGGCTATTCCCGGCACCAATACATTATATGCCAAGGCTGTTTTCAATGATGGCAGTTACCTGTACTGGGGGCCCAAAGTAACCGCTACCGGTTATTCCTATACCTGGAAACTGAATCCTTAATATTGTCTATTCATAAAGAAAAGGTTGTTTCCGGCAACGGCAACAACCTTTTTTCCATCTCAGACTGATCAATTGATACGGATCCTCACCATATTATTTCTCGGGATTGCATTGCTGCCTGAAGCGAAGGCCCAACCTAATGAAAGAGGAGGGGTGACCCGGGCAGATACTGTATTGCCAGGGGGTAATACCTATGCGATCATTATCGGGATCAGTGATTATAAACTGGTGCCCGATCTGCAATATGCCCATAAAGATGCGCAGTCCTTCGAAGATTTTCTGCTCAGTGATGCCGGAGGCAAAGTGCCAAGGGCCAATATTGAAACATTTTTAAATGAACAGGCCGTTCGCAGTAATGTGGGGGATGCCATATCCGTCATTGCCCGCAAGGCCAAACCGGGTGACCGGGTCTGGTTCTTTTTTGCAGGTCATGGTGATATGGAAGACCTGACACAGATTGAAAATGGTTTATTGTTATTGCATAATAGTCCGAATGGAAATTATTTCGGAATGAATGATGATGTGCTGGAAATCCTGGATCTGAAAAGATATTTATCGCCCCTGGCACAAAAGGGGATTGAAATGATTTTTATTGTGGATGCCTGTCACTCCGGTAACCTGAATGGAGGAGTACAAGGCGTACAGCAAACCGCATCTGCCCTGGCTTCATCCTGGGGAAGGGAGTATAAAATATTATCCTGTCAGCCCAATCAGTTATCACTCGAGAGTGCTGAATGGGGCGGGGGACGTGGATTATTTTCCATCCAGATGGAAGAAGGCATCAAGGGACTGGCTGATACCGATAACGATGGCAAGATCACTATGTTTGAATTGCAGAGTTATATCCAGGCCAATGTGGCTAAGTTCAGTGAGTTTAAACAAATACCACTGATTACGGGTGACCTGAGCAAATCATTTTTTAAAGTCAATCCCGCCACCCTGGCTAATTTGAAAAAAGAAAAAGCGCTCAGCTACCCCATGCTGGCCAAGGCCAATACCAAGGGGATCGAGGATAAGTATGTGGACTCCTTGTCGCCGGAAGGGAAAAAATTATGGTTCTCCTATAAAGAGAATATCAGTAAGAAGCAACTCATCTGGCCAAAGGATACCAATGCCCTTAAAGATTACCGTTTATTTGTTAAACGCTTTCCCGATAATCAGCTGGTACCGATCATGCGGCGGAATCTGGCTTCAGCACTGAACAGCAGGTTTGACAGCATTGTATCGCCGCTGCTGAGAGGGGAAACCAGTTATTCCACCAGAGATATCTGTTATTATGCGGCAGTTGAATTAGACAGTTGTATGAACCTGCTGGGTGATCAGCATTATATGTACCAGAACCTCAAAGCCCGTAAACTGTATATGGATGCCATGTCAGATACCTGGGCACTGGGTGAAAATGAATACAATTACACCTGGCGCAGCACGGTGGAGCGGGCAACCCGTCTACTGGAAGAATCATTCCGGCTGGAACCCAATGCCTCTTATACCCTTTTTGCACTGGGATTACATTATTATTATCTCTATGAATACGAAAAGGCCAATACTGCTTTCTCAAAATACCTGGAACTGAGACCTTATGATGTTTTCGCAAAACAGTCACTGGGTTTTATGTATCTGAAATTAAAACAGTATGAAAAGGCCGAAGCCATATTCCTTTCACTGATGGAAAAATTTCCGCAATACCGCTCGGATTATAAAGCACAGCTGTTTGATTTGTATATAAAATGGGACCGTACTGATAAGGCCATGGATATTGTGAACAGTATGCTGGCCATACCTGCCGAGCGACCTTATGGCCTATTTTATAAAGGACTTTATTATGCCAGGCAAAATCTGCTGGACAGTACCGTCCATTATTACCGGGAAGCTGAAAAAGGACTGGGGGGTAAGAATATTCTCTGTGTCAACAATATCGGTCATGCATATTTTGTGCATCAGAACACTGATTCTGCCCGGTATTATTTTCAAAAAGTGCTGGAGCTGGACAGTACTTATACATTCGGTCATTTTAATATGGGTGTGATTGAAGAGCGGGAAGGGAATACACAGGCCGCTATTATGAGTTTCCTGAAGTCCATTCAGAATGCTCCGGGTACACTGGAAGGTTATGTGACCAATTTGCCGCTTTATCTGGGTAAAAGTTATGATACCACGGATGCTGCAGCCACAGTTATTTTCAGGAAGCAGATGTTTACATTCAACATGCAGTATCTGTCATATGCGGCTATTTTATATGCTTATATCCGGGTGCCCGGATTGATCGACAGCAGCAGACAGGTGAATTATGTATTTGAACAGATGGGACAGTACAAGCAGCATGAAACACTGACCTGGTACCATAAAGCCTGTTATTATTCATTGAAGAAGGATAAAAAACTGGCGCTGGCCAGTTTGTTACAGGCCCTTGATCTTGGATTCGGTAGTTTATACCAGATCAAATATGATCATGATCTTGACTTTATCCGGAATACACCTGAGTTTGCCACCATCCTGAAAAAATATTTTCCCGATCAACCGGCTGCAGGTATTAAAAGCCAATAGAGTTACCGCCATCCACCGGCAACACTACTCCGGTTACATATTTCGCCCCATCACTGGCCAGGTATAATGCAGCCTGTCCGATATCTTCCGGTTGGCCCATATGACCCATCGGTGTTCTTCCAAATACTTTTGCCTTTCTTTCCGGGTCACTATTCAAAGCCGTAGCCGTCATGTCCGAATAAATAAAACCGGGAGCAATCGCATTCACGCGGATGCCTTTGGGAGAAAGCTCTACTGCCATGGCACGGGTCAATCCGTCAATGGCAGTTTTGCTCGCGCTGTAAGCAATCACTTTGGGAAGTCCGTATTGTGCGGCCATACTGCTGATATTTATAATACAGCCGCTGTTTCTTTTCAGCATATCTTTTACCACTTCCCGGCTCATTGTAAACACGGCACAGAGATTGGTACTGATGACGCGTTGGAATTCCTCATCCGTTACTTCGGTGAATTCTTTTTTCTGATTGATACCGGCATTGTTGACGAGGATATCAATCTGACCAAAATCCTGCACCAGTCCGTTCACAAACTCAGGAATGGATGCAAGATTAGTAACATCACAACTGCGGGCATGACAATCATTACCCAATGCTTCTTTGGCTTTATTCAGTTTGTCCATATCCCTGCCGGCAATGACGGTGGTGATTCCATGTTGTACAAATTGCTGAGCGATGGCAAAGCCCAGTCCGGATCCTCCGCCGGTCACGAGGGCGATTTTTTTGGTTGACATATTTTCTTTTTTTAGTTCCCCGGTGCATAGGGGAAGCGTAATTTTTTATAATAGTCCAAAGGCTGATCCGGTTGCTCATATCCTGCTGGAATGGGCTGCCGGCTGAATGTCTGAAAATACAGCAAACAGGCATTGCGCCACCATTTGGCTTCTTCCCATTGTATATTCAGCAACATGCTGACTGATTTGAATCGTTGGGCATCTACCTTTTTTTCCTGCTGATTCCATTCTTTGATCATCCATTGCACACTATCTGCGCCGCTGTAATATCGTTTACAGAGTTCATTCCATAAAGTGTTGCCGGAAGAAAGTTGTTGACTCCAGGATATATGATGAAACCAGAGCAGGTATTTTTCATCGCAGGTAGCCGGATTTTCCCAGGCTTTTCGGGCTTCCGGGAAATACTGGCTGAGGGCATTACTGCCGGTGGCGGTTCTGTTGAAGCCGATACCTGCGCTGTCGGCCTTATGATAATATACAGGATTCCATTCCGGACGGTTGAGATTGCTGACCCAGGGAGCCGGACCATAATGGTGACCGGTACCCATGATATGATGCAGTCCGAGGGGATTCATATAATTCACCATGATCTCGCGGCTGCGGAGCATGATATTTTTTGTAGTCTTGAGAAAAGATGGATCAGCGGTATAACTCATCCGCAGCCACTCCTCTGCAATCTGCTCACTGCTGATAGAATGGTCCCAGGCCAGTCTGCCTAAAGCATACCAGTTCGCTTGTGCAAAAGGATGACCACACCAGTTGATATCATTGCCGATATTGGAAACACCGGCCATTCCATTCAGGGTATGCTGATCCAGACTGCCATCAATGACTTTGGCTACCGTACTTCCCTTGCCCTTGCTATAAGTGTCTGCATCCAGTACTTCTTTAAAAAGCGGGGCTAAAAAAACCAGTTGGGTGGCCTGTCCCAGGTATTCCTGTGTTACCTGGAATTCCATCATCAATGGGGTACGGGGCATGGCACCAAATAAAGGATGAAACGGTTCCCGGGGCATAAAATCAATGGCACCGTTTTTTACCTGTACCAATACATTATTACGGAATTGTCCGTCGAGTGGTACAAAATCATCATAAGCCTGTTTGTGGCGATCTACCGGATTTTCTGCAGCATAAACAAAGGCTCTCCAGATCACAATCCCATGATGCGGTGCTACGGCATCAGCCAGCATATTCGCGCCATCGGCATGGGTACGTTTATAATCCTGCGGCCCCGGTTGTCCTTCACTGTTGGCTTTCACGAGAAAGCCTCCGAAGTCGGGGATAATGGAATAGATTTCATTTACTTTTTCTTTCCACCAGTTTTTTACGGAAGGGTCCAGCGGATCGGCTGTTTTCAATCCGCCCATTTCAATTGGCGCGCTGAAGCGGGCCGTGAGATAGACTTTGATACCATATGGACGAAATACATCGGCCAGTGCTTTTACTTTTAAAAGATAGGGAGCGGTTAATACCGTGGCATTGGCATTTACATTGGTCAGTACCGTGCCATTGATACCGATAGATGCATTGGCGCGTGCATAATCAATATAACGCTGATCAATATAACCGGGCAGGGTATGCCAGTTCCAGAGGGAGAGTCCGGCATAGCCTCTTTCGACAGAGCGATTGAGATTGTCCCAGTGATTCAATAGTCTTAATTGCAGTTTGGGTACTGAGAGTAGATTCAGTTCTTGGATAGTCTGCATATTTTGCATCATCCGAAGCAGGTGGAAAACAGCATAAAGAGATCCCTGATCTGATTGAGAAATAATGGAGAGAACAGGTTGTTGTTTTTTATTTTTTCCTTCGTAGAGGTAGAAACCTTCAGCACCGGTTTCTTTTTGGCGCTTAATGATCTGTTGGGTAATACTGGCAGCATATCCCGCATCGGTATTAATATAGAGGCCTGTGTTGCCTGTCAGCGTGGCATCGGAATAAAAAACAGGTTGTATGCCAAGAAGAGCAGGGATCGCAATCGACAATTCATTTTTAATGGCATTGGCGGATTTATTGTCTGCGCGGATGAAAATTCGCTGGAAGTAAGGGCGATAGGATTGTTTTATGCTGGTGGGCAGTGGTCTGTAACGGAGCCAGAGTTCATATCCGTTTTCAGCAAGAGCAAGGAGGCCATTGACCAGCAGGAGGGTTGCCAGTAGCAATCTCTTCATAGACTTTATTTTAAAGCATCTTTTCGAAGTGAGGATTTCCGGATGATCAGGTCGGAACGCACCACGATGGTATTGGTGGTTTTTATATTGGAGATACCCTGCAGGTGACCGATCAGGTTGCGGGCTGCGATTTCTCCGAGTTCAATACCGGGATAGTCAATGGTGCTGAGTTGTGGTTCAATGATTTTACTGATCGCATCATTATTAAAACCAACGATGGCAATATCTTCCGGGATGCGGATTCCGTTTTCCTTAAGCGTACGCATGCAAACGGCGGCGGTGAAATCATTCGTGATAAAAGCGCCATCGGGCATGGGTTTCATCTTCATGATTTCATTGGCTGCTTCCCTTCCGCATTGCTCACTCAGGTCCTTGATCAGTACCAGTTTTTTTTCATAGTGGATGCCATTATCATAGAGGGCGTCGGTATATCCTTTGTGCCGTTGGGCGTACACGTTTCTTTTCAGGTTGGCGGTGACCAGTACAATTTTTTTACAACCCTGCTGGATCAGGTGCTGGGTGGCCTGGTATCCGCATTTATAATTATCAATCACCACTTTGGTGCTTTCGGTATTCTCTTCCACCCGGTCGAAGAATATTACGGGGATTCCTTTTTCTTCAAAGGGTTCATAATGGGCCAAGTCCTGGGTATCGAATGCGAGTGAGGCGATCAGTCCGTCCACTCTTTTATGAAAAAGGTTGGAGGCATTGGCTCTTTCTTTACCGGCGCTTTCGGAGGAGTGAGCGATGATCAGGTCATAACCTGCCTCGGTGGTAACTTTTTCAATACCGGCCAGTACAGACGTGATGAAGTTGGAATTCAGTTCATGCACGATCACCCCTATGGTATTGGTCTTTTGTTTTCTTAAACTGCTGGCAAAGGTATTATGGCGGTAACCGAGTTCCCGGGCTGCTTCCTGGATCCGTTTCTTGGTGTTCTTATTGATGGCAGGATGGTCCTGCAGGGCCCGGCTGACCGTTGCGGAGGACAGGGCCAGTTTTTGGGCAATATCATATATAGTAACGTCTTTTTTGGTCTTCATACTGCAATCGGTTACATCGTTTTTTGATCATTTGGAGCCACTATAAATGTAGGTAAAATGCCTGATAATCAAAAGGCTTTATTCTTATTTACCCGTTTTTCATAGGGGGAATTCAGGTGTATCGGGTTAACCCGAATCCGGACTGCTGAAACTGCTGAAACCTGTCGGGTCGGGAATTATGCCAAAATGGGCTGTGCAATAAAAATTATTGCAATCGGTTGCAATTTTAAAATAATCTCCTATATTCGTTTCAGGATGATACAGGACGGTTAGTAATCATCCCCTCAACTTGCCTGCTGCTATATGAAAAATTGGAAACCTTTCTTCCCTTTTCTGTTATCCCGTTTGGCGGATATCCTTCCTGTTTTACCAATGAGTGATGTTGAAAATATGGACTGCCTGGCAGGCGGTAATGAATTCGTCATTTCCAAAAACAGACATATGAAACAAACTGCAAAAACAACCAAACGACTGCTGCGGTTTTTGGTCCTGGTTCAGTTCCTGATACTGAGCGGCCAGCTATTCGCACAAAACATTACTGTAAAAGGCCGGGTGCTGAAGGATGACGGGCAACCGGTACAAAGTGCCACGGTACAGATCAAGGGTACCAATAGTGGTACCACTTCCAATGACAACGGGGACTTTACCATTTCTGCACCCGCTAATGCCACCCTTGTGATTTCAGCGGTGGATTTTGTGACTCAGGAAATAAAACTGAATAACCGGACTTCGCTGGATGTAAGATTAGCAGCATTGGATAAAAGTCTGGAAGGAGTGGTTGTGGTTGGTTATGGTACCCAGAAAAAAATTGATGTGACCGGATCTGTTTCCAGGGTCAATCTGGAAGCCATGGGTAATGCTCCCAATACCAATATCGGTCAGTTTTTGCAGGGTACGGTGCCCGGTCTGAATGTGGGTTTGTCCACTTTTGCCGGTGGAACGCCACCTATCTCTATTCGTGGCCGCGTTACACTGGGTGGTAGTCAGAATGCCTTGATCATCCTGGATGGTATTCAGTATACCGGATCCCTTTCTTCGATCAATCCGGATGATATCGCCTCCATTGATGTTTTAAAAGATGCCAGCTCAACAGCGGTATATGGAGCACAAGCTGCAAACGGGGTGATCCTGATTACTTCCAGAAAAGGAAAATATAATCAGAAACCAAGGGTGGCCTTTTCTTCTGCCTATACCACACAGAAACCCACGCAAAGTGATCTGCGTCCTTTGAACCGTGCCGAGTACCTGGAACAATTCAAAGATGCATTTTATACACAGGCATTTACAGGACCCGATTATACCACTCCGAATCCGGCATTTAATGTAGCCGCTGTAGTGGATCCATCTATGGCGAATGCTACCCGTACACAGGTTTTACCTAACGATTACGACTGGTGGGGTGAAGGAACCAAGACCGGTTCAATTGCCGAACATAACCTGAGTTTATCAGGTGGTGGTGATAAAGTAACCTACCTCTTATCAGGCGGATTGGTGAACCAGAAGGGATATATCGTGAATGATATCTTTAAAAGAAAATCAATCAGGGCCAATCTGGAAATCAAACCCCTGAGCTGGTGGAAAATCGGACTCGTTGGTTCCGGTGCATTTGTTGATCAGGATGGTTCTGAACCTTCTCTGGGCAACCTCACCATTGCTTCTCCCTTACTGGTTCCATATGATACGGCCGGTAATGTAATTCCAAGTCCAACCAATACGGTGGTGCCCAATCCTTTCACCACTTACTATGTGGATGATTATGACAGGCACCAGTATTATTTTGCGAATATCTATTCCGATCTGGATGTACCCTTTATCAAAGGACTGAATTACCGGATGAACTTTGGTAATAATTTCCGGACTGATCAGCATTATTATGCCAGCAAATTTGACGGTGGCTTAACCGGACGTGCTTACAAGGAAAACCAGGACTATTATGATTATACATTCGATAATATCCTGACCTATACCAGAAAATTCGGCAGACATGATTTAACAGTTACCGGATTATATGGTGCCATTGAAAGAAAGTACAGCCGCACATTTGCAGAAGGTATCGGGTTTACCCGCCTCAATCTGAGCTATAATGACCTGGCCAGTGCGAACAACAGGAATATCACAACCAATGCCTGGACCGAAGCACTGAACTACCAGATGGGAAGAATTAATTACAAGTACAATGATAAGTACCTGCTGACAGCCACTGTACGCAGAGATGGTTTCTCCGGCTTTGCCAAGAACTACAAGAGTGCGGTATTCCCGACTGTAGCCCTTGGATGGATTATGTCCAGTGAGAAATTTATGGAAGGATTGAAATTTGTCAACTTCCTCAAACTGAGGTTTGGTTATGGCTTAAGCGGAAACCAGACACAGCGTTACCAGTCACTGGCCCGTATAGCCACCAATTCTTCGTATGTATATGGAGATGGTGGAAGTACTGCCTTCGGTCAGCAGGTGGCGACGTTGGAAAATCCGAATCTGAAATGGGAAAGAACAAAGGGGATCAACCTCGGACTTGATTTCACCCTCGTAGGTAACCGCCTCACCGGTTCACTGGATTATTATAACAACAATACAGAAGACCTGCTCTTCCCGGTCAGAATTCCGTTTACTACCGGTTTTGATACCATCATGACCAATCTTGGAAAAATTCATAACAAAGGATTTGAAGCGGCATTGACTTATCATATCATCCGTAAAAAAGATTTCAACTGGTCAGCTACTTTCAACTTCTGGACCAATACCAACGAAATCAAATCACTCACCGGTGTGGATGCCAATGGGGACGGTGTTGAAGATGACCTGACAGCCAGCGGACTCTTTATCGGCAGGTCCATCCAGACAATTTTTGATTACCAGCAGGATGGTATTTATCAGCTGACCGATACCAGGCTGCCTGGTTTCCAGATCGGCAGTTTGCGTGTTGTTGATCAGGATAAGAACAATGATATCACGGCTGCAGACAGGGTATTCATTGGTCGTGTTGAACCGGCTTACCGCTTTAGTCTTTTCAATACACTGAACTACAAAAATTTTGCACTGAGTTTCTTCCTGAATTCCATTCAGGGTGGAAATGATGGCTTTCTCGGAAATAGTGTACGATCTTATTTCAGAGAAGATAATTCCGTCAGAAATAATGACCTGAATAAAGTTGATTTCTGGTCACCCAGAAACCCCAACGGTAAATTTCCCCGTAATATTTCCGGCAGCCGTTCAAGAATTGAAGCCAATATGTGGGAAAGCAGAAGCTTCGTAAGATTACAGGATGTCTCCTTGTCTTACCAGTTACCTGCCAAAATCCTCAGCAAAATCAAGGCCCAGGCCATTAATATTTATGTAAGTGGAAAGAATCTCGCTACCTGGACAAAATGGGATGGCTGGGATCCTGAAACAGGACAGGGCTACCTGCTTGATGGCCGGCCAGTGTTAAGAGCGATCACTTTTGGTATCCATGTAACTTATTAATTGAGGGCTTAAAAAAATTACTATATGAAAAAGATAACATCAATTTTAATGCTGCTGCTGCTTACCGGGGTATTCTCCTGTAAGAAGACCTTCCTGGATGAAACGCCACAGGATTTTCTGAGTGCAGACAATGCATTTAAAACAACAGCTGATTTCCAGGCATCGGTGAATAATCTCTATCGTCTGGTACGGCAGGAATTATATACAGAGAATGATAATAACCCGATGGAGTACCAGTACAGAACGGATATTGCATTTTATGTGCCGGCTGCATTTCCGGCCAATTTATCCGGGGAAATCAATCCCAACTCCAGTATCATGCTCAATCACTGGAGGGCCTGGTATAAAGTAGTGGCAGAAGCCAATACTGTACTCAGCAGACTTCCTGCCTCTGACTTGACCGCCTCAGAAAAACTGTTATTTGAAGCCAGAGGTCGTTTTTTCCGGGCATTTGCTTATCGTTGTTTGTCCTATGTATGGGGTGGTGTACCGCTGGAACTGAACGAAGTAACAGAGCCCAAAGTAGATTACAAAAGGGCAACCCGTAAAGAAGTGTATGCCCAGGTGATTCAGGACCTGAGTTTCGCAGTGACCAATCTTCCTGATATTACTTCTACTACAGTGAAAGATGGTGAAGTGACCAAACAGGCTGCCAACCACCTTTTATCTGAAGTGTACCTGGCCGATGGTCAGTTTCAGAATGCAGTCAATGCTGCCACTGCCGTGATCACGAGTCCGGGTATGGCTTTAATGACTGCCCGTTTTGGTTCCCGCAGAACAGAAGTACCCGGTGATGTGTACTGGGATCTTTTCCGCAAAGGCAATCAGAACAGAAAAACATCCGGTAACACAGAATCTATATGGGTAATACAGATTGAAACTGATGTTCCTGGTGGGGCAGCTGTATCTACCACAGGCTTTGCAAGCGGAGATGGTTTCTCAATGGAAAGGGTGCATGTTCCACTCGTACGTGATTTGACAGTAAACAATGTGACCTGTGTACAATGGCCTGCCAGTAATTATTCTTCAGGTGGAAGAGGTGTTGGATTCTGGGCACCTTCCAAATATTTTCAGGATAGCGTGTATGCCAGCGATCCCGTGAATGATATCAGGAATGCCAATCATAATTTTGTAAGAAGATTTCTGGTTACAAATCCCTCCAGTCCGCTCTTTAATACATTCATTGATTACCATAACCTGCCTGCCAATACAAAAGGTACCAGTGGTGTTACGCTTACATCCGGTGTTCCCAGCAGGGCCCTGTATCCTTATCAGACCAAGGCCACTGAACCTGGTGGCCACCCGACCAACCTTTATCAGATACCCGGATTCCCTAATCAGTTAAAAGGCGGGGCAGGGTTTACATATCAGGATCAGTATATGTTCCGTCTGGCTGAAACCTATTTGCTCCGCGCAGAAGCTTATCTGGGTCTGAGTCAAACCGGTAATGCTGCGAATGATATCAATGCGGTAAGATCAAGATCGGGGGCAAGTGCTATCGCTGCCGGAAATGTTAACATTGATTTTATTCTGGATGAAAGAATCCGTGAACTGGGTGTGGAAGAAAAAAGAATGTTTACCCTGATGCGTTTGAATAAATGGTATGATCGTGTAGTGAAGTGTAATCCGTTCTATGCATCTGCGGCACTGCCTAAATATAATCTCTGGCCGATTCCACAGGCAGAAATTGAAAGAAACAGAGGCGCAGTATTGGATCAGAACCCCGGTTATTAATAGTTGAGTATAGAATTGTAAGTATTAACACCATCAAAGAGGAGAGGTGTTTCGCCTCTCCTCTTTTTTTAATAAGCTAAAGGAAAAACACTTTTCTTTTACCAGCTCCGGATCTTCATTCGGTTTTCAGACCTGAAGTAATGTTGAATATTTATCCATATAAAATATACCGGCTGATCTCATTTTTGAAAAAAAATGGACTCCTCCTTTTAAGTATATTTTTGTTTCCCCGGATGCTGATGGCACAGGGGTCAGATGGTCATCAACGCATCAGCCTGAACAGCGGATGGAAATTTATGCG
>DAORJS010000043.1:0-14608 GCA_035439185.1 Chitinophagaceae bacterium | reverse complement strand
ATGATCTGGTTCGGATCCAGTCCGGTCGTGGGTTCATCCAGAATCAGTACTTCCGGATCATGGATCAGGGCGGCAGCTAATCCTACCCTTTGTTTATATCCCTTGGATAGCTGACCGATTTTCTTTTTGGATTCAATGGTTAGTCCGGTCAGACTGATCACTTCTTCTATTCTAAGTTTCGGGTTTTTCACTTCATGTACGGCTGCTACGAAGCCCAGGTATTCCCTTACATACATATCATAGTACAGGGCATTCAATTCGGGCAGATAGCCGATCTTTTTTTTGCTCTCCAGCGGGGCCTTGGCTACATTGATGCCGCAGACAAAAGCATCTCCGGCTGTTTGTTGAAGATAACCGGTGATGATCTTCATCGTAGTGGACTTACCGGCACCATTGGGTCCCAGAAAGCCAACGATCTCTCCTTTATCTACTTTAAAAGAAATGGAGTTGACCGCTTTCTGATCACCATAGGTTTTGAGCAGGTTGCTGACTTCAATTGACATACCGCAAACCTACAGCAAATTCAGTATTTTTATTATAATGATTACCATCATCAGCATCCTCTTTATCGCAGGCTATATCGCCATTGCCATGGAGCATCCGTTGAAAGTGAACAAAGCGGCCACAGCCCTGATCACCGGTGCTTTGTGCTGGACGGTATTTGCCCTGTACGCAGAGGATAAGCAGTCGGCCGGACATCTGGTGAGTGAATACCTGGGTGAAGTGGCCGGTATTCTTTTTTTCCTGTTAGGGGCCATGACAATTGTAGAGTTGATTGATGCACACGACGGATTTGAAGTGATCACCAACCGGATCCATACGACCAGCAAACGGAAACTGGTCTGGATACTGGGTATTCTCACTTTTTTTCTATCAGCAGTGCTGGATAACCTTACGACCACCATTGTGATTATTTCATTACTCAGGGTGTTGATACCTGATAAAAAAGAAAGACTGCTGTTTGCAGGCTTAACCATTATTGCAGCGAATGCCGGCGGGGCCTGGAGCCCGATCGGGGATGTTACCACCACCATGTTGTGGATAGGCGGACAGATCACAGCCGGAAGCATCATGCTGCAAACTATTCTTCCCAGTATAGTTTGTTTCCTCCTGCCTGCATACATGATCAGCAGGCAGTTGAGTGGTAAAGCGGAAAGGGTTCCGGATGAAAGCAGCGAAACGGATTTAACTTCTACTCCAAAGGAAAGAAACCTGGTTTTCTGGGTGGGACTGGGTAGTTTATTGTTTGTTCCGGTATTTAAAACAGTCACCCATTTACCACCTTATATGGGAGTTCTGCTGGGACTGGGTGTGATGTGGGTGATTACCGAATTAATCCATCATGAAAAAGATGAAGCAGAGAAAGGGGTCTTATCCGTTAATCATGCACTCCGGAAAATTGATACACCTTCTATTCTCTTTTTCCTTGGTATCCTTTTAGCTATTGCAGCCCTGCAGGCAACCGGTGTATTGGGTTCGTTGGCTATTTCTCTTGACCGGTCGGTAGGTAATATCAGTCTGGTTACTATTATTATCGGGTTACTTTCTTCTGTAGTGGATAATGTACCCCTGGTGGCAGCAGTTCAGGGCATGTATTCTCTTGAACAATATCCCACCGGTCATTTTTTCTGGGAATTCCTGGCCTATTGTGCCGGTACAGGGGGTAGTTGTCTGATTATTGGTTCGGCGGCCGGAGTGGCAGCCATGGGTTTGGAAAAAATTGAATTCTTCTGGTACCTCAAAAAAATAGGCTGGCTGGCCTTCCTGGGGTATGTCGCCGGGGCGGCTGTATTTCTCCTCCAGCATCAGCTAACGGGCTGATCAGAGATCATCGTATTCATACAGATCATCGATTTGTGCACCGGCTTTCATTTCAAATACCGGTTTTATGAGTCCGTTCTGCAAACCATAAACCCATCCATGAAGGTCGGGTCTCTGTTCATGTTTCCAGGCTCTTTGGATGATAGAGGTTTTGGCCAGGTTAAAGACCTGTTCCATTACATTCAGTTCAGTCAGCCTGTTTGTTTTTTGTTCTTCATCAGTGATCAGATCCAGTTCTGACCGGTGGATCCGGTAAACATCCTTGATATTCCGGAGCCACATATTCAAAACCGGTTTAAAATCATGGTTGGTGATGGCGGCTTTAATACCGCCGCAACCATAATGGCCGCAGACAATTATATGTTTTACTTTGAGATGATTAACAGCATAATCGAGCACACTCAGTACATTCACATCGGTATTGATCACCAGGTTAGCCACATTTCGGTGAACAAAAATTTCACCAGGATCGGTACCGGTTATTTCATTGGCAGGGACGCGGCTGTCACTGCAGCCGATCCAAAGAAATTCTGGTGTCTGGAGATGGGAGAGCCGTTCAAAAAAATCCGGGTCAGTTGCTTTTTTTCCCTCTGCCCATTCCTTGTTATTCTGCAGTAATATTTCGTAAGGTTTCATACTTTGATTCTCCGGGTTTAAATATACAGCAGCTGAAACTGACAACTGTTAGTATAATGAATTTTTTATTTTGCAAAAAAATGACAAAAGCCCAACAAATTTAGCAGCAACTTGTTGGAGAGTACTGGTAGCCGACGGATACCGGGAATCAATGACTGGTTTGGAATGCCGGATTTAAACCGCTATTTTGCAACACTTTCAATGAAAAGGGCAAAAAAAATATATAACCTGGTCCACCTGATTTCTGCAGTTGGAATGATCCTGGCCCTTTTATGGCTGACCGTGAGTACACCACTGGTGTATGCGGCCCAACAAAATTTAGCCAAACACAGTCAACTGGAAAAAGCGGGTTCTTTCCCTGAAACAGAAGAGGATTCTACCAATCCTTTCGGAAACAACACAGAGGAAAAAGCGCCCTCAGGTACCAATCTTTCTGAAGAGTACCTTCATGATCATCATGTTCAGTTTCATTTCTTCGCCGGGGTTGTCACTCCTTATGCTATTGCCAAGGATGATACCTATCATGCATTTCACGGCGAATTATTGGTTCCTCCTCCCAATACCTGCGGCTAATAGCCATGGCCGTTTGTGAAAGGCCGTTCATGTATTTCCTTCTTTTATTTTAATCAATCGTTCACTGGTCCGGGGTATGCCCTGGTCAGCTGATCATCATAAACCCATATATACCATGCGTAAACATTCTAAAGAATTCCTCGAGAACCTGACACCAGATAAAGGATATGAAATCCTGGTAGAAGGAAATAAGCGTTTTGTCAACCGACTGAATACCGACCATGATCATCTGGAAATGATCAATGAAACCAGAGAGGGTCAGTATCCTTTTGCAGTGATCCTGAGTTGTATGGATTCCCGCACTTCGGTTGAATTGATTTTTGATCAGGGCCTGGGAGACCTCTTCAGTATCCGGGTAGCCGGCAATATTGTAAACGACGACATCCTCGCCAGTCTGGAATATGCCGTTAAATATGTTGGATCTAAAGTACTGATGGTGCTGGGACATACTGAATGCGGAGCGATTAAAAGTGCCAAAGCCGGGGTGCAGGATGGTCATATCACCGGTTTACTCAACCGTATTCAGCCATCTATCAGTAAGGCGATGCTCAAAGGAGATCATGATCATCATTTTTCTGATCATGTAGCCTATGCCAATGTGGAAAACAGTCTGGAAGAAATCCTAACCCGCAGTGATATTGTAAAAGATCTGTTTGCGAAAGGCCAGATCGGATTGATCGGGGCCGTTTACAATATTGAAACCGGAGAAGTGGATTTCTTTAAAGACCTGACCCGTAAAAATAAAAAACAGAAGTCTGCTGGCATGGCAGTATAATCAATCAGCGATCAACACAACAATCAAACAATGATCAGTACGAAACATTTGAAAGCCGACCTCCCGGCAGGGCTGGTTGTATTCCTGGTAGCACTTCCTTTATGTTTGGGTATTTCCATTGCCAGTGGGGCCACACCTTTCAGTGGTCTGATTGCCGGAATTGTTGGCGGACTGGTAATCGGGGCATTGAGTAATTCGCCGCTGAGTGTGAGTGGCCCTGCAGCCGGACTGGCCACATTGGTTGCCGGTGCCATCACTGCAATTGGCGGCCTGGAGAATTATAACCTTTTCCTCTGTGCAGTTGTATTGGCTGGTTTGATACAGATTATACTTGGAGTTTTGAAACTGGGAGGTATTGCCAACTATATCCCCGGTAGTGTGATCAAAGGGATGCTGACGAGTATCGGTATCCTGATTATAGCCAAACAGATTCCGCATGCTTTTGGAAGAGACACCGATGACCAGGGTCATGTAACGGAATTATTCCCTTATGGAAATGAAGACTGGCATGAACTGCTGAGTCCCTTACAGAAAGTGGAAGTAGGAGTAGCAATCATATCAGTGGTTTCCATCCTGATCATGATTTTCTGGGATCGCTCCAAACTGAAGAAAAGACTTCCTTATATACCCAGCGCACTCGTGGCAGTTATCGCAGCTGTGCTGATCAATCAGATCTGGTTAAGTATGGGAAGTAAACTGCAGATATCTGAATCATCACATCTGGTAAACCTGCCGGTAGCCAAAAGCCCGCAGGAGTTCATGGGATTCTTCACGCTTCCTGATTTCAGCGGCTTTACGAATGGTACCGTGATCATGTATGGATTTATCATTGCCATTATTGCTTCACTGGAAACCCTGCTGAGCATTGAAGCGATTGATAACCTGGATCCGGAGCGCCGGGTCACCAGCACCAACCGGGAACTGATGGCACAGGGAGTTGGAAATTCCATTTCAGGTTTGATCGGAGGATTACCCATCACCAGTGTGATCGTGCGCAGCAGCGCCAATGTCAATGCAGGTGGGAAAACTAAATTGTCTACCATCATTCATGCTTCCCTCTTACTGTTCAGTGTGATCCTGATTCCGGTTTTGCTGAATAAGATTCCACTGGCTTCTCTGGCCGCCATCCTGATTTTGACCGGATGGAAACTGGCTAAACCCTCTGTGTTTATGGGTTTCTGGAAAGCCGGTAAATACCAGTTTATTCCTTTTATTGTTACCGTGATTGTTATTATCGCCATTGACCTGTTCAAAGTAATGCCGGTATTAAGCGGTAAGGGACTGGTGATTGGTGTACTGGCAGGAATTGTTGCCGCAACCGGTGCGATCCTCCACGGCAACCTGAAAAATTCATATTATTTCCATGCGGAAAAACATAAAGAAGGAGATACCATTAATATCCGCTTATCTGAAGAGGTTTCCTTCCTGAATAAAGCAGCTATCCGGCAAACGCTTGATCACATGCCCAAAAACTCTTCCGTAATCATTGATGCCTCCAATACCAAGTATATAGATTATGATGTACTGGAACTGATCAAGGAATTCAGGAATATCAAAGCGCCACTTAAAAATATTAAACTGGAGCTGAAGGGCTTCAGGGAAGTGTATAAAATTCAGAATGCATCCATGGTAAGTTCAGGACACTAAAAAATTAAAATGGCCAAACAATTTGATGAAGATCATTCATTGCATGAACTGAAGCATTATCTGCCTTCCCAGCAGGCTTTGAAAGATTTTATTCATCACAATTCGCTGCATGCCTTCCAGCACATGCGGTTTTATGACGCCATTTTTAAAGCAGCCGGAATTTTTGGTTTTCAGGTGCATTTGCTGCTTACCGAATACCGGGCCTTATACCGCAGTGGACGGATCCGGGAAGATATTCTGGAACTGATACTAAAGCGGAAGCAAAAAGATCCTGTCATCTGGAAGCAAAAAATGCTGGAAGGCCATTATGACACGGCCCTTTACCCGCGAATCGGCCGGCTTCGCAAAAACTGGAAAGAGTTGTACCGGATTGATCTGGACAACCAGGTTCATCCGCTTTTATTCCGGATCAGCTGTGCCTTTTTGGATCAGGGTATTGCAATAGATTCTTTCCCTGTAACCGGAAAGAATTTTACAGAAAGCATTAAGGAACTGGAGAATAAAAGCCCGGTTAGTTTTTTCAGAACCAAGGCGGTAAGACAACTATTTCTTTCCGGGCATTATTCGATTCAATCTCTCCTGCATCAAATAGTAGGAAAGGAAGAATATTTTGAACAGTATTTGTTTGATCAGGCTTTTGCCCATCATGGCTGGAGTGGATTGGTCAGTGCAGTGGAAGACAATCCGCATACCCTGCTTGACCGGAAACAAATTACCCTGCGTGAGTTCATTTCTTTTGAACTGCTGATGGAACTGGATGTTTTAAACGATGTACTGGGTAAAAACCGGGTGCCTTTGGCAGAAAAAGTAAAAGAAGCCCCCCTTGATCTGTTTGCTGATTTACCCCGGACTGAGTATACTGAGGTCATTGAATGCTGGCAGGAAGCTTTCGAATGGAGCTATTATGATTCGGTGCTGAAAGGGCTGCTGCTTGCAGGTAAGCGCGACCGTTTATCCATCCGCAATCACCGGCAATCAGCCGGAGCAGACCATAAAAGTTTCCAGGCCATTTTTTGTATTGATGAAAGGGAGGATTCCATCCGGCGGCATATTGAAGCCGTTGATAAAAACTGTGAGACTTTCGGAGCCCCCGGTTTCTTTGGTGTTGAATTTTATTTTCAGCAGGAGGGAAGCAAATTTTACGATAAGCTTTGTCCGGCACCCGTAACACCCAAATACCTGATAAAGGAATCAGGTGCCGTCATGCCGGACCAGCACGAACCCCTTTACAGTAAGCATACACATGGTTTATTTACCGGTTTCTTCCTCAGTGTAACTTATGGTTTCTGGGCCCTGGCCAAGAAACTGCAAATGATGTTTAATCCCAAAATGAGTCCGGCCATTTCCAATGCTTATGGACATATGGACCGGCAGTCTGTACTGACCATCGTAAATAAAAGTCAGGAAGACCGTGAAAATGGTTTACAGATTGGATATACACCAGAAGAAATGGCATTTCGGGCAGAAAATTTTTTAAAAGGGATAGGATTGATTAAGTCTTTTGCGCCGATCATTTATATTGTTGCCCATGGGAGCAGCAGTGCTAATAATCCCCACCATGGTGCCCACGATTGCGGCGCCTGCAGTGGTCGTCCGGGTGCTACCAATGCCAGAGTAATGGCATTTATTCTCAATCATGAAGAAGTCAGAAAGATTCTGGAGCAAAAAGGAATTCACCTTCCTGCCACCACGCGATTTATCGGAGCCATGCATGATACAGCCGCTGATGTGATGGGCTATTATGACGACCGCGATCTGAGCGAATCTGCCGCCGCCGCACATATTATCCATCAGCAGCATTTTGAAACGGCTTTAAATCTGAATGCCAAAGAAAGAAGCCGGCGCTTTGCCTCTATCAACTCAAAGCAGGAACTGGAACAGGTACGCAAAGCCATACACAGCCGGTCGGTTTCTTTGTTCGAACCAAGACCTGAACTGGGACATGGTACCAATACACTCGCCATCATCGGCAGAAGAGCAACCAGTAAGGGATTATTCCTCGACCGGCGTGCTTTTTTAAACAGCTATGATTATACCACAGATCCAGATGGTAGTATCCTGTCCGCCGTGATGCGGCCAATCGGTTTGGTTTGCGGGGGGATCAACCTGGAATATTATTTTTCAAGAGTGGACAATATCAAACTGGGGGCAGGCACCAAACTGCCTCATAATGTCATGGGGTTATTTGCCGTAGCCAATAGCAGCGATGGGGATCTCCGGCCCGGATTACCCTGGCAGATGATCGAAGTACATGATCCGGTACGGCTGCTGGTCATTGTCGAGCATCAGCCTGAGATTGTGTTGAAAGCTATTCAATCATCACCCGAAGTATTTGAATGGTACCGGAATGAATGGGTGCATATTGTGGCCCTGCATCCCGGCGAGCAAAAATTTTATTATTTCCGCAACGGTGTTTTTGAAAACTATGAACCCATTACGGCTGCCAGTGAAATCGGAACAATTCATAATATGGAAACCTTTATTGAAGATGCGCGTGAAATGGAGACCAATCATATTGTGGATGCCACGGAAGAAAATCTACCCGTATACCTCTTGGATTAATCAACTGCCGGGGAATTTCCGGCAGAAAAAAATAAAAATGAACCTGCTGCTTGTCCTGATTATTGCTATTCCATTCGTCGCTTTTTTGCTGACCCTGCTCTGGCAAAACAAGAACGAAAAACCAATCGGGCTGATTGTAAGGATTACCAAACTCCTGAATATTGCCGTGGTGCTGGCGCTGGCAATGATATGGTGGGTCAATGGCCAGCAAGCAGTCAGTTATGAGGTGATCACACTCTACAGGACCGACAACTTTGTTTTTGCTTTTCAATTATACTATGATGAGATCACGGTGGTATTTAGTGTGGTGGGAGCGATACTGTTTTTTCTGGTGGCCACATTCAGCAAATATTATATGCACCGGGATGAGGGCTATAAACGCTTCTTCAATACCATTCTCTTCTTTGCGACCGGATATAACCTGATCATTTTCGCAGGTAATTTTGAAACCCTGTTTATTGGCTGGGAAATCAAGGGACTTTGTTCTTTCCTGCTCATTGCATTTTACCGGAAACGTTATTTACCCGTGAAAAATGCATTCAAGACGGTTTCATATTACCGGATCAGTGATCTGTCTATCATCCTGGCCATGTGGATGATGCATCACCTGATGCACCAGAATATCAGCTTTGCGCAATTGGGGAATGCCAAAAATGCTGCTGCCGGACAGGCAGGAATGGCCATTTTTATTGCAGCCATGTTCATTCTGCCATCAATGATTAAATCAGCCCAGTTTCCATTTACTTCCTGGCTGCCCCGGGCAATGGAAGGACCGACCAATTCCTCAGCTATCTTTTATGGATCTCTCAGTGTGCATATCGGGGTTTTTGTTTTGTTGCGAACCCATCCTTTTTGGGAAGATATGGAGTGGGCCAGGATCCTGATTATTACCGTTGGTGCTGTTACGGCAATTGTGGCTTCGCTTACCGCCAGGGTACAGCCAACGGTTAAAACACAGATTGCCTATGCTTCTGCAGCACAGATCGGTTTGATGTTTATTGAAATTGCACTCGGATTTCACTGGCTGGTATTACTACACTTTGCAGGCAATGCATTCCTGAGAACCTATCAGTTGCTGGTATCTCCTTCGGTTCTCAATTACCTGGTGCATCACCAGTACTTTCATTACTCACAACCCGGTCAGCAAAAACTATCAGCATTAAAAGCGGCATTATTTACACTGGGTGTAAAGGAATGGAATATGGATAAGCTGATGTATCGTTTCCTGTGGACTCCTTTCAAATGGCTGGGCACACAATTCAGGTTCCTGAATGCGCCGGTCTATATGATTGTTTTGGGGTTGGCTGCGGGAGTTTTCCTGCTGACCGGATTACTGAAAACCGAATGGTCAACCTCTTTATCGGCAGCCCTGCCTATTCTGTTGTTTGCCCTGGCATTAATAGTGATCCTTTTTTCCTTTTCCAGCAGACAATCAGCGGCGAGAGCCTGGCTGTACCTCCTCATTGGTCATCTTTTTATTTTGTCCGCTTTGCTGAGTAATTCACATGAGATCAGAACCATTGAATTGATTTTCTATGCAAGCGGTGTACTCGCTGCCTGGTTATTGGGTTTTTTCTGTCTGCAAAAGGTAAAAACCATTGACCAGGATCTTTCACTCCATTATTTTCACGGGTATGTTTATGAGGCAGAAAATACCGGTTTATTTTTTCTGATAGCCGCAATTGGTATCCTTGGGTTTCCGGTTACGGCTGCCTTTATCGGGATGGATGTGTTATTTACCTATATCCATCATGATCAGCCCGCCCATATCATCCTGCTGGCGCTTTGTTTTGTATTTATTGAGTTGTCGGCTTTCCGGATTTTGTTACGCATCTTTTTGGGACCGCATAAAAAACTGGATCATCCGGTAGCATTCAGGAGTTCCTAGGACTGTTGCTGCTCATTCAACAGGGTTTGTGAGCGGACCAGTGCTTCGGAAAAACTGTCCGTCACATTGGCTTTACCAATAGCAAAAAGCAGGCGGGCCGTTTGCAGTTCTTCCATCACCTGATTGCTATGCACTTCTGACAGAATCAGCCGGGTGCCCCGTTGTTTGGCATCTTTATATACTTCTTCAATAGTCTTGATACCGGTTGCGTCAATGATGGGAACCTGCCGCATCCGGATGATCAGCACTTTTGGTTTTTTTTCAATGAATTTAATAGCATCTTTGAATTTATAGGCAGCACCAAAAAATAAGGGCCCGGTGATTTCAAAAACTTCAACTCCTGCAGGAATCACAAAATCGCTCAGGGCATCTTTAAATTTATTCTCAGTTCCTTCTTCAGAATCTCTGGTTACCATATTGACATCGCTGAACTGAATCATCTTTCGCATAAACAGGAAAACAGCCAGCAGCATCCCAATTTCAATAGCCACCGTAAGATCCACCAGTACCGTCAGTAAAAAAGTAGTGAGCAATACCGCCACATCTCCACGGGGTCCGCGGAGAACTGACCTGAAATGCCGCCATTCACTCATATTATAAGCGACCACTACCAGTATGCCTGCCAGCGTGCCCATCGGTATCAGGGCTGCCCATTTGCCTGCAAAGAGCATAATCAGCAATAAGGTGATGGCATGTACCATTCCGGCAACCGGTGTTCTTCCCCCGTTTTTTACATTGGTCACTGTGCGGGCAATGGCTCCGGTGGCAGGAATACCTCCAAACAATGAAGAAAATATATTTGCCGTACCCTGACCAATCAGTTCCATATTAGATTTGTGATTACCCCCGATCATGCCATCGGCTACCACGGCAGATAAAAGGGATTCAATTCCTCCCAGCAGGGCAATCGTGAAAGCCGGTTGTACCAGTTTCTTGATGGTATCAAAATCAATTGAGGGAAGCTGCGGAGCGGGTAAGGAAGAAGGGATGCTTCCAAACCGGCTACCAATGGTTTCTACCGGTAGATTCAGGAGCTGAACGGCAGCCGTTGTGACCAGGATAGCAATCAGCGAGCCAGGGATTTTATGTGAAATCCTTGGCCATAGCTGGATGATGGCTACTGTCAGGACGGCAATTCCCAGTACATAAAAATTGGTACTGCTGAAATGCTGAAAATAAACGCTCCATTTATCCGTGAAATCTGCCGGAACTACGCCCATTTCCAGTCCCAGAAAATCTTTTACCTGTGAGGAGAATATCACCAACGCAATACCACTGGTAAAACCAATGATCAATGGATGAGGAATAAATTTGATGACGGATCCCAGCCGGGCCAGTCCCATCAGTATCAGCATGATCCCGGCCATAAAAGTGGCAATGATCAGTCCACTGACACCATGGGTTTGCACAATACCATATACAATCACGATAAAAGCACCCGTGGGTCCACCAATCTGAACCCGGCTTCCGCCGAGGGCAGAGATAATAAAACCGGCGATCACCGCTGTGAATAATCCTTTTTCCGGAGAAACCCCGGAAGCGATGGCAAAAGCAATGGCCAATGGCAGTGCCACGATGCCAACAATAATACCGGCCATCAGGTCTTTTGAAAACTGAGGACGTGTATAGTTTCTTAATGTATCAAATAACTTGGGTCTGAACATTGTCAAAGAATCAGTAAGGAGATCTGCGATTCAGCTGCAATTTACTTAATATATTTTTTAATGGTTTAATAGGAGTGATAGTTATAAAAAAGGGGCCGGAACTATATGGGTACAAATCTTCTTTTTAGCAGCTGTTTTGGGATTCGCTGTATTATCTTGCTGCAGGTTTTGAAAGTTATAAACGAAGGGTTATGAAAAGATGCTGTATTTTATTCTTCCTGTTCCTGTCTATTGCAGGGTATGCACAAAATGACCGGCAGGATGACCGGAATAATATCAACTGGCTGCAATCAGTAAATACCATCAAACTCAATAAAAAATGGAGTCTGCATGCTGAATACCAGTGGCGCCGTGAAAATGGATTCAAAAACTGGCAGCAGAGTTTGTTACGGGTTGGGGCGAACTATAAAATCAATGATCAGGTTACTGCGCATCTGGGCTATGGATGGATCCTGACTTATCCTTATGGAGATTATCCGATCGCTTCCACTGGAACTTTTCCTGAGCATCGGCTTTATGAACAAATCAGTTTCCGCCAGCCGGTGAATAAATGGGTGTTTACTCACCGGTTCAGGATTGAACAACGCTGGTTAAGAAGAAAGACAGGGCCTGCTGACCAGCCGGAATATGAATGGTTTTTTCTGCACCGTTTCCGTTACCAGTTCAGAACACAGTACAGCTTTTGGACAAAAGGAGATCGCCAGTTTTACAGTGCAGCAGCGGATGAAATTTTTATCGGAGCCGGTAAAAACCTCGGGGTGAATATTTTTGATCAGAACCGGATCTTTCTGCTGCTGGGATATAAACTGAATAAGACAATCTCCCTCGAAGCCGGATATTTCAATCAAACCCTGCAGCAGGGAAGAAGAATCAATAACCAGACCATCATGCAACGCAATAATGGCCTGGTCCTTTCATCAATTCTTCAGCTTTGAGATTATTACTGATTTTTCTTTTCTTCAAAATGTTCATTCAGCTGAACCGGATGGGCTGATTTTCCGGCAACCTTCATTTGAATGACATCCACCAGGAGTGCAAAAGCCATGGCAAAATATACATAGCCTTTAGGGATATGCACATCAAATCCTTCCACCAGGAGGGTGAAGCCAATCAGCATCAGGAAACTCAGGGCGAGAATTTTAAATGCCGGATGTTTATTCACAAAATTACTGATAGGGGCTGCCGCCACCAGCATAATGATTACTGTAACGATTACAGCGGTGTACATGACCCATATCTCTTCCACCAGACCTACAGCAGTAATGATGGAGTCAACTGAGAAGACAAGATCCAGCAGGAGGATCTGACCAATGATATTCCCAAGAGATGTTTTTTTAATTTTATGATCCCCATCACCCTGTTCGCCTTCCATTTTATGCCAGATTTCTTTCGTGCTTTTCCAGATCAGGAATAAGCCACCCAGTATCAGGATCAGGTCTTTTCCGCTGATGCTGGTTCCCATAAAATTGAACAGGCCCCTGTCCAGTTTCAGGATCACCGATATGGCCGCCAGGAGGCCCAGACGCATGACCATGGCCAGCAGGATACCCCAGTTCCTTGCTTTTTTTTGCTGATCGGGTGGGAGTTTGCCTGCAAGTATGGAAATAAAAATAATATTATCAATTCCCAGCACCACTTCCAGTGCAATCAGGGTCAGCAAAGAAATCAAAACGGAAACATCCATGTGAATGGTTTAAATAAATGTAAATAAATTAACGCCAAGTGGGTCTAAAAGTCGAAGAGGTTACTTAAAAATCCACCGCCTTCATTATCCCGGTTATTTCTTCTTTTGCCACCAAAGAACCCACCATTGTCATCCTCATCATCTTCATCCTGTTCCCGGTTTTTTTTCTTTTGTTCTTTTTCCTGGCGACCCGAAGTATCCTGGGCGCCTGCAGTTCCTGATCTTTCGATGATCTTGTCCAGTTCACCCCGGTCGAGCCAGATACCCCGGCATTTCGGACAGTAATCAATTTCTACTCCCTGTCTTTCGGTCATCACGAGTGTTTCTTCGCAATTGGGACATTTCATTTTAATTGTTTTAGGATTAAAAAACGGGTTAACGATTAAATAATAAACCAGCCGCCCACTGAATACCAATACCGGCTTTGAAAAATTTAGCTTTCAGCTCCTGTAGTTTTTGAAAAGCTTCCAATGTTTTGTTTTCCCGGGCATTGACCAGGAACAGTGAACTTTCACCGGCACTGAACCTGGTTTCCTCACCCCGCTGAAGGGCAGCATAATTTACCCAGGCTTTTTCCTGCGTCATTAACTGATTTTTCAGGGCAACCAGTTCATTGAAATAAGCTTTTACTTTATTTTCCAGTTCCAGTTGTTTCTGGTTTTGGGCGAGCTGTGTTTCTGTGATTTTGATCCTGGTCTTTCTGTATTCACCCCTTCCCTGTGATAAGCGCAGCGGAATACCCATACTAATACCATATTGAAAATTGTTTTCAAACAGGGGAGTACTTACTGTTTTGGCTAGATTGTATCCCTTACCCAGCTGGTTGTATTTGAAATTAAGATCTGGCAACAGGTCCTGGAACTTCAGTTTTTTTTCAACTGCCAGGGCATTCAGTTTATAATTATATAATAATAATTCAGGATGATTTTTTCTGGCGGTCTCGAGCAGGCTGGTCAGGTCCGGTAAGACAAATGCATTGCTGCTGATCCCCTGCAAATCATCGGCCGGCAAAACTGTTTCCGGTAAATCATAGGGCTGGCCTTTCTCCGTCCAGAGATAAAGCGACAATTCTAATCCCGCATTCTGAAAATCCACCCAGGCTTCTGATTGCAGAACTTCGAAATACTGCAGCTGGGTCAATGCTTCTGCGGTATCAATGGCGGGCCTGTCTCCCAGCCGGAAAGCCGTTTTTACCAGCTGTACTCTTTTTTCGTTCACTGCAACTGCATTGCTGAGAATACGGTATCTCTGATACCGGGCTGTCCAGTTCCAGTAAGTATTTAATGCTTCCTGCAATAGATTGTTGATCATGTTTCTTTTTTCCACTGCAGAAGCATCTCTGAATATTCTCGCTGTTT